>JBKBTU010000068.1:0-11490 GCA_046290715.1 Sphingomonas sp.
ATCAAGGATCTCGGCGGCTTTCAGGGCATCCGCTCCAACCAGCTGACCGGCTATGGCGTCGTCGTCGGACTGCCCGGCACGGGCGACGACAACCTCGAATATACGGTGCAGTCGCTCAAGGCCGTCGCGTCGCGCTTCGGGTTGCAGCTGCCGCCGGGCGCCAATCCGGGGATGAAGAATGCCGCGGTGGTGATGGTCACCGCCGAGCTGCCGCCGTTCGCCAAGCCGGGCCAGCGGCTCGACATCACCGTCGCCTCGATGGGCAAGGCGAAGTCGTTGCGCGGCGGCAGCCTGGTGCTGACGCCGCTGCTCGGTGCCGACAACCAGATCTATGCGATGGCGCAGGGCAACCTCGCGGTCGGCGGCCTCGGCGCGGAAGGCGCCGACGGATCGCGCATCGTCGTCAACGTCCCCTCCACCGGTCGCATTCCGGAAGGCGCCACGGTCGAGCGCGCGGTCGCGACCGGGTTCGATTCATCCCCGATGCTGACCTTCAACCTCGCGCGTGCCGACTTCACCACCGCGCAAAACGTCGCGCAGGCGATCAATGCGAAACTGGGCTTCGGCACCGCGCAGGCGGTGGATGGGGTGTCGGTCGCGGTGCGCGCGCCGCCGGGAGCCGACACGCGCGCCACGCTGATGTCGATGATCGAGAACCTCGACGTGACCTCTGCCGAGCCGCCGGCAAAAGTTGTTGTAAATGCGCGCACCGGAACGGTCGTTATATCCTCTGCGGTCAGGGTGGGTCCTGCCGCGGTGACGCACGGCAAGCTGACCGTGCGCATCGACGAGAACCAGCGGATCAGCCAGCCCGGTCCGTTCAGCCAGGGTCAGACCGCGTTGGAGCGCAAGTCCAACGTGTCGGTCGAGGAGGAGAAGAAGCCCATGTTCCTCATCAACCCCGGCCCGAAGCTGGCCGACGTGGTGAAGGCGGTCAACGCCATCGGTGCGTCGCCGGCCGACCTCGTCGCGATCCTCGAGGCGCTGAAGGAAGCCGGCAGCCTCAAGGCGGAGCTGATCGTGCTATGACGACGCTCCCGATCGGCAGCACTGGCGGCATCTCCTCCGACACCTCACGCCTCAAATCCGCCGACAACCTGAAGAAGGCCGGCCAGCAGTTCGAGGCGGTGTTCACCGGCATGATGCTGAAGAGCATGCGGCAGGCGAAGCTTGCCGACCCGCTGTTCGATTCGAAGGCGCTCGATACCTTCACCGAAATGCAGGACGCCCGGGTGGCGCAGACGATGGCGGAGGCGACCCCGCTCGGCATCGGCAAGGCGATGACGGCGTTTCTCGCCAAGTCGCAATCCGATCTTAACGACTCTACGGCAGATCCGCCCAAATGAGCGATATGCTGTCGATCGGCGCGTCCGGCGTCCGCGCGTACCAGACCGCGCTTGCGACGGTTGGCGAGAACATCGCCAACGTCGGCTCGACCGGCTATACGCGCCGTGCGGTGACCCTCAACGAGGTGCCCGGCGGCAGCGGCTCGACCAACGGCTATGGCGCGGGCAACGGCGTGACGCTGACCGGCGTCAACCGTTCGGTCGACGTTTATTCGAGCACCGCGCTGCGCGCGTCGACGAGCGACCTGTCGCGCACCACCAAGGGCGCGGACTGGCTCGACCGGATCCAGAGTGCGCTGACCGGCAATGCGCTAACCGCGCGCGTCACCTCCTTCTTCGCCGCGGCACAGAGCCTCGCGGCGGAACCCGATTCGACCGCGCTGCGCACCGGCATGCTGAGCGCGGCGACTTCCACCGCGATCGCCTTCACCGCGACCGGCAAGGCGTTCGACCAGGTCGATGCCGATATCGATACCGCGGGCAACCAGGCGGCGCAGGGCCTCACCTCGCTCGGCAATTCGCTCTCGAAGATCAACGAAGGGCTGAGCCGCGCGCAGCCGGGCAGCACCACCGCCGCGCAGCTGATGGACCAGCGCGACGACATCCTGTCGCAGATGAGCGACCTCAGCGACATCGACGTCAAGATGGACTCGATCGGACGCGCGACGGTCAGCCTCGGCGGATCGTCGGGGCCGGCGTTCGTGCAGGGGACCGGAACGGGCGTCGTATCCTACGGCCGCGATGAGAACGGCAAGATCGCCTTCTCGGTCACCGTCAAGAGCACGACGACTCAGATCACGCCCAACGGCGGCACGCTCGCCGCGATCAGCGACGGCGCCGAGCGCGTCGCCGCGATCCGGCAGGAGCTGAACGCGGTCGCCGGCGACTTCGTCAAATCCGTCAACGACAATCAGGCAGCCGGCGTCGACCAGAACGGCAATACGGGCACCGCGCTGTTCGCGGTCGCTCCGGGTGGTTCGCCGACCGACGTCAGCGTCGCGGCGACCTTCACCTCGGGCAGCCAGATCGCCGCGGGCAAGGGCGGCGGCGTGCGCGATTCGTCGAACCTCACCGCGCTCGACGCGACGCGCACGACCAAGGCGTTCGAGGCGAAGCTGACGACGCTCGTCACCGACAACGCCACTGCCTACAAGCAGAAGAACACGATCGCCGACGCGCAGACCGCGATCCGCGACGGCGCCGCAACGGCGCTGTCCGCCTCGACCGGCGTCAATCTCGATTCGGAAGCGGTGGACCTGATCCGCTTCCAGCAGGCCTATGCCGCGTCCAGCCGTGTGATCCAGATCGCGCGCGAGACGATGCAGACCATCCTCGATATCCGGTAGGACGCGCCATGCAGGTCTCCACCAGTCTCTTCTACAACACGGCGTCCAAGCGCCTCTCGCAGATGAGCGCGCGCGCGTCGGAACTGCAGACGCAGATCTCGACCGGCAAGAAGATCCTGAAGCCGTCCGACGATCCCGCCGCCGCGCAGCAGCTCGCCGAGCTGGACCAGAAGGATGCGGACGCCGCCGTCTACGGCACCAACATGACGCTCGCGAGCTCGCTGCTCGGCCAGGCGGACGGTGTGCTGACGCAGATCAACTCGCAGCTGACCCGCGCGACCGAACTCGCGACGCAAGCGGCGAACGGCACGCAGACCGACGCCTCGCGCAAGATGATCGCGACCGAACTCAACTCGATCGTCGATTCGCTCGTCAGCCTCGCCAACACGCGCAACGTCCGCGGCCAGCCGCTGTTCGGCAGCGCTGCGGGCGGCAAGGCGGTGACCGACAACGGCAACGGCACCTTCACCTTCCCGCCCGACGTACAGGTGTCGGAGGTCCCGATTGCCGACGGCCAGAGCGTCCAGGCGACCGAGAGCGCCAAGCGGATCTTCGACATCGGCGGGGGCGACGACACGCTGTCGATGCTGCGCAATCTCGCGGCGGCGCTGAATACCGGCGGTGACGTGTCGTCGACGGTGACGAGCTCGCTCGACAAGTTGAGCGACGCGGTCGATCAGGTCGCCAATGTCCAGGCCTCGGTCGGCGCTCGCGCCGCGCGCGTCGACCTGCAACAGCAGTTGCTCACCACGGCCAATACCGACCGCAGCGAATTGCGCGGCAAGCTGGAACAGGTCGACATCACCGACGCGGTGGTCCAGCTCCAGCAGATGATGACCGCGCTGTCGGCGTCGCAGGCGAGCTTCACCAAGCTGTCGCAGCTCTCGCTGTTCGATTACCTGAAGTAACAGCGCCTCCTCAGAGGTGTTGCCGAGCAAGGTCGATCAACAGCTTCGAGCGTTTTCCGATCTCTGGCAGCGTGCTCCTGCGCACGCAGGAGCCCAGGGTCGAGCATGTTGTCCTGTGTGGCTCTGGGTTCCTGCGTGCGCAGGAACACGGCAATGCCTTTCCGGAGGCATCGACACCGCTCCAGCCAACAGTCTCCTCGCCGTGCGGGGAAGATTTGTCCCCCCGACAAACCGTCCCGCTTGGTAACCACTTGTCTAGGAAATGCGGTTAATCCGGCGTGATCGGATCGCCGGCGGGGGCCGGCACGAAACGGGGTGTCCCACAGTGTTTCCAGCCATCGGTCTCGTCGTCCTTCTCGCCATGGTGTTCGGCGGCTTCGCCATCACCGGCGGCGCGCTCGGCCCGGTCATGGAGGCGATCCCGCACGAGATGCTCATCATCGGCGGCGCCGCGGCCGGCGCGCTGATCATCGGCAATTCGGGTTCCGAGCTGAAGGCGATGGGCGGCGGCCTCGCCAAGGTGTTCAAGGGACCCAAGTACAAGAAGCAGGATTATCTCGACGTCATCTTCCTCGTCAGCAAGCTGATGAAGATGCTGCGCATGGACGGGCCGATCGCGCTCGAGCCGCACGTCGAGGACCCGAAGTCGTCGGCGGTGTTCAGCGAATATCCGCGCCTTCTCGCCGACCATACCCTCGTCAACCTGATCGCCGATACGCTGCGCCTCGTCGTCGTATCGTCCGGCACACTCGACGTGCACGCCGTCGAGGAGGTCATGGACCATTCGATCAAGACGCACCACCATGAGGTCGAGGGGCCGCATACGACGCTGACCAGCCTCGCCGATTCGCTGCCCGCGCTCGGCATCGTCGCGGCGGTGCTCGGCATCGTGAAGACGATGGGCTCGATCGACAAGCCGCCCTCGGTGCTCGGCGGCATGATCGGTTCGGCGCTCGTCGGCACGTTCATGGGCGTGCTGCTCGCCTATGGCGTCGTCTCGCCGCTGGCCGGGCGGCTGAAGCAGGTGATCGACGCCGATGCCGCGATCTACGACGTGGTGAAGCAGATCATCATCGCCTCGCTCCACGGCCACCCGCAGCCGCTCGTCATCGAGGCGGCGCGCAGCGGCATCGCGCACAAGAACCAGCCGGGCTTCGCCGAAGTCTTCGACGGCCTGCGCGGCAAGTAAGACAGGACCGTCCCGATGGCCCGCGCAGCCCCGCACGGCAACAATCAGCCGCCCAAGATCGTCATCGTCAAGAAGATCATCGACGGCGGCCACGGCGGCCATCACGGCGGCGCGTGGAAGGTCGCCTATGCCGATTTTGTCACGGCGATGATGGCCTTCTTCCTGCTGCTGTGGCTGCTCGGCGCCACGACCGAAAAACAGCGCAAGGGCATCGCCGACTATTTCGCGCCGACCCTGCTCGACAAGAAGGTGACCGGCCTCGGCGGCAACGGCGTGCTGGGCGGTGAATCGATCCTCAGCAACAACAAGCTGGGCCCCAAGGCGGCGTCCGCGCCGATCGCCTCGATCGGTATCCCGATGGCGCAATCGGGCGGGCAGCGCAGCGGCACCGGCGACAAGGGCTCGCTGCGCAACCCGAACGCGATCGCGGCCGACAAGCAGGCATTCGACGCGATCAAGCGCCAGCTCGAAAAGGAGATCAGCGGGTCGGCTCGCCTCGCCAAGCTCGCCAGCCACGTCCGCTTCGTGCCGACTCAGGACGGGCTGCGCATCGACCTGGTCGACGATGCCGATTATTCGATGTTCGCGCTCGGCACGACCGCGCTCGATTCCAAGGCGTCGGAGTTGATCGGCATGATCGCCGGGACGATCGCGGGCACGCCCAACACGATCATGATCCGCGGCCATACCGACAGCGTGCCCTATGGCGATCCGCGCGCGATGAACAATTGGATGCTGTCCTCCGGCCGCGCCGAGGCGACCCGCCGCCGGCTGGCGCTGGGCGGCATTCCGGAAAGTCGCTTCGAGCGCATCGAAGGCGTGGCGGATCGCGAGCCGATCATCACCGACGATCCGGGCGACCCGCGCAACCGCCGCGTCGCGATCACCCTGCTCTATCGCAAGGGCAGCTTCGGGCAGTAGACCAGCGAAAAGTCGTACGGAGGATGACCTTCGGGGCGACTTTTGCCGGGAGGCCGGTGCCGCCGGCCTCCCTTCGCGTGGCTCAGGCCTCCGCGGTCTCGCCCTTGCGCGCGCGACGTGCGGGCGCTGCGGTGCCACCGTCGCCCTTGCGCGCGCCCGGCTTGCGGCCGAGGCCGATCTTCTTGGCCATGGCGCGGCGGCTTTCCGAGTAGTTTTCGGCGACCATGGGGTAATCGGGCTTGAGGCCATAGCGTTCGCGATATTCCGCGGGCGTTAGACCATGAGTCGCGAGGTGGCGGCGCAAGGTCTTGTAGGGCTTGCCGTCGATCAGCGAGATGATGTGATCCTTCGACGACAGCGATTTGCGCGGCGACACCGCCGGCGTATAGTCGACGGCGGGCGCGGTGTCCGCCACCGGACCGGTCGCGCCAAGCAGCGCCGACACAGTGTCGTGCATCTTGCCAAGAAAGGCCGGAACCTCGTCGGCGGACGTACGGGTGTTGGGGTTGCCGAGCCAAGCAATCGTCAGTTCGGTTGCCAGTTCGACCGCGTTCAGTTCGGACGTTTCTTCAGACATCGTTTGCTCCTTTGACCAATTACCGCCGTACGCCAGTCGAGGCGCGCGTCAAGCCTTGCGATGCGCGAAACGATACGGTTCGAACATAGGTCAACCAAGATTCGACGATGTAGAACGCGCTCACGGCAAGACCTGCGCCACTGAAAAGCATGACGATAAGTCCTTCCGAGCGGGTAGCGGGCGTCGTAAGATCATCGGCAGCCCGGACAGGTGGGCGCGCAAGGGGGTGTGATGCGAGGTGATCTCAAACTGACGACCGGCCTTGCCGCCGCCTTGCTGGCAAGCGGATGCGACCGGCCGCAGGACGACGGCTGGACCGCCGCGCGCGACACCGCGGTCTGCACCGACCGGTCGGGCAACCGCGTTCCCGACGATCAGTGCCGGCGCGTCGCCGCCACCGGCGGCCATGGCGGGGTGAGCCCGTTCCTGTGGTACTTCCTGACGCGCAACGCGGTGATCCCGCCCTATGGCGAACGCGTCGGCGGCGGATCCTACGCCCGCGTCGCGGGTCGCAGCTATGCGCGCGCGCCGGTCGCCACCAACGTCACGCGTGCCGGCGCGATCAGCCGCGGCGGTTTCGGCGCCTCGGCGCACAGCTTCGGCGGCGCGCGCGCATGATCCGCACGCCGGTCACGCCGCGCCCCGACTGGCGGCGCATCGTCGAGGGCGAGGGCCTGATCTGGCACACCGCCGGCGACGCCCCCTATTGGGACGAGTCGGTGTGCTATCGCTTCACCGCGGCCGAGATCGCGACGATCGAGGCGGCGACCGCCGAACTCTACCGCCTGTTCCTCGCCGCCGGGGAGGCGATCGTCGGCGACTCCGGCCTGCTCGACCGGTTCGGCATTCCCGCACCCTTCCACGCCGCGATCCGCGCGGCCTGGGAAACGGAGCCGCCGGCGCTCAACTTCGGCCGGTTCGATCTCGGCTATGACGGCGTTTCGCCGCCGAAGCTGTTCGAGTTCAATTGCGACACGCCGACCGCGCTGCTCGAGGCTTCCGTGATCCAGTGGAGCTGGAAGGAGCAATGCTTTCCGCGGCTCGACCAATACAACAGCCTGCACGAGCGGCTGGTGGCGAAGTGGCGCGACCTCGCGCCGCATCTGCCCGCGCCGCTCCACTTCGCGCATGCCGCCGAGGAGGCGGGCGAGGATGCGGTCACGACCGCCTATCTGCGCGATACCGCCGAGGCGGCGGGCATCGCGACGGTGCCGGTGCTGATCGACGCGATCGGCTGGGACCACGACCGACGCTGCTTCGTCGACGGCGAGGACGCGCCGATCGCCGCGCTGTTCAAGCTCTACCCGTGGGAATGGCTCGCCAACGAGGCGTTCGCCGACGTGTTGCTCGAAAGCCTGTCGCGCGGGACGCTGTGGCTCGAGCCGGTGTGGAAGATGGTGTGGAGCAACAAGGGCGTGCTCGCCGTGCTGTGGGAGCTGTTCCCCGATCATCCCAACCTGCTGCCGGCGAGTTTCGCGATCCCCGGCGGAGACGCCGTCGCCAAGCCGCTGCTGTCGCGCGAGGGCGCCAACGTCTCGATCCGCCGCGGCGGCCGGATCGTCGCCGAAGCCCCGGGCGACTATGGCGACGAGGGTTACGTCTATCAGGCGATCTATCCGCTGCCCGAACCGGCACCGGGCTGCTTCCCGGTGATCGGCAGCTGGATCGTCGACGGCGAACCCGCCGGCATCGGCATCCGCGAAGACGGCCTGATCACCGGCAACACCGCACGGTTCGTGCCGCACGTCATCGAGGGGTAACGCGGCGTTGCCAAGCCGGCGGCCGGGCGGCACACAGGTGCGACACGCACGGGGAGACACGGACATGCGCACGGCGATCATCGGACTGACGGCGCTGGTCCTGCCCACCGCGGCGCTGGCGCAGGAGGCGCCGGCGCCCACCGTCCCCGCACCGGGCGTGCCGGCGGGGCGAAGCGCGCAGGGCGACGTGTCGGCGACGATCTACACCAACGACATCGCGCTGATCCAGGACGTCCGGCCGCTGACGCTGGCGCGCGGGCAGGTGCGGCAGGACTTCCCCGACGTCAGCGCGAGCATCCGTCCCGAGACCGTGTCGCTGGCGGTCGCCGACGCGACGATCGTCGAGCAGAATTTCGATTATGACCTGCTCAGCCCGTCGAGCCTGATGGAGAAGGCGGTGGGCGAGACGATCACGCTGCTGCGCACCAACCCCGCGACGGGCGCCGAAACGCGCGAGCGGGCCAAGGTGCTGGCGGTGAACGGCGGCGTCGTGCTCCAGATCGGCGAGCGGATCGAGGTGCTGCGCGACGACGGCCTGCCGGTGCGCGCGATCTTCGACCGCGTCCCCGCGTCGCTGCGCGCACGGCCGACCTTGTCGGTGACGCTCGACAGCAGCCGCGGCGGCACGCGGCCGGCGACCTTGTCCTATCTCAGCCGCGGCCTCGGCTGGAGCGCCGACTATGTCGCGCTGTTCGACGACAAGAGCGGGCGCGTGGACGTGCAGGGCTGGGTGACGCTCAAGAATACGAGCGGCACGACCTTCGACAATGCGCGCACGCTGCTGGTCGCGGGCGAGGTGGCGAGCGACGACGGCGACAACGACGGCGGCTACCGCCCGCGGCCGCCGCGCCGGCTGGGGCGGACGATCCGCGCCGGGACCGAGAGCGCGAACCGCGAACAGCTCGGCGATTTCTACCTCTACCCGCTGCCCGGCCGCACGACGATCGCCGACAAGCAGACCAAGCAGGTGAGCTTCCTCGACGTGAAGGGGGCGGCGGCGCGCTCGGGCTATCGCTTCGAGAACGGCTGGCTCGGCACCGCCGACGAACCGCGCAGCGCATCGAGCGTGCTGCGCTTCGCCAATTCGGGCGCGGCCGGGCTGGGCGACGCGCTGCCCGCCGGCACGGTGCGCGTCTACGTCCGCGACGCGCGCGGCCAGCCGCAGTTCGTCGGCGAGAACCGCATCGACCATACGCCGCAGGGGTCCGAGATCGCGCTCGCCACCGGGGACGCGTTCGACGTGAAGGTGCAGCCGGTGGTCGTCAGCCGCACCAAGGTGAGCGATCGCCGGTGGAAGACGGCGATGCGCTATACGCTGACCAACGCGCGGGCCACGCCGGTGACGGTGGAGATGGCGCAGGCCGGGATCGACTGGACCGACACGCGGGTGATCGATGAGAGCCGCAAGAGCGAGCGACCGGACTCCGGCCGCGCGGTGTGGCAGGTGCCGGTGCCGGCGAACGGATCGGCGATCGTCACGGCGACCTTCGACACGCGCTACTGATGCGCCGGCTGGGCCAGCTCGTCGCGGCGCTGGTGCTGGCCGCGGCACCGGCCGCGCTGCCGGCGGGGGCGCAGGAGGCGCGCGACGCCGCCGTCGTTACCTCGCCCGGGCCGCGCACGGTGGCGGTGACGGTGTACCGCAACCCGTCGCGCGGGCGGTACGAGGCGATGGACCTGCGCTGGCTCCAGGGCTTCGCGCTGATCACCGAGACGCGGACGGTGCGGCTGCCGAAGGGCCGGGCGACGCTGCGCTTCGAGGGCGTCGCGGAGGGTATCGTGCCGGTCAGCGCGATCGTCGACGGTCTGCCCGGCGGCACGGTCGAGAAGAACCGCGACGCGCGGCTGCTGTCGCCCGCCGCGCTCGTCGATGGCACGCTCGGGCGGCAGGTGACGCTGACCCGCACCAACCGCGCCACCGGCCAGCGGACGAGCGAGCCCGCGACGATCGTCGCCGGGCCGTCGCCGGGCGTCGTGCTCAAGACGGCGGCGGGGATCGAGACCCTGCGCTGTTCGGGCCTGCCCGAGGGGCTGGGCTTTGCCGGCGTGCCGACGGGGCTGTCGGCGAAGCCGGTGCTGAGCGTCACCACGGACACGCCGTCCGCCCGCACCGCGACCGTGACCCTGTCGTACCTTGCCGGCGGGTTCGACTGGAGCGCGAGCTATGTCGCGACCGTGCGGCCCGGCGGGGATGGGGGCGCCGGGGGCGACGCGGGGACGCTCGACCTGTTCGCCTGGCTGACGCTCGCCAACGCCAACCCCGAGGCGTTCACGGCGGCGCGGCTCAAGGCGGTGGCGGGGCGGCTCAACCGGCGCGCGACCGACGGCTGGATGCGCGCGGCGGGGGCGCTGTCGCTGCGCTGCTATCCGCTCGGCACCACTACGTCGGACCTCAAGCTGCGCCGCTTCGAGATGGCGCGGGGCTTTGCACCGCCTGCCGAGGAAGGGCAGGATATCGTGGTGACCGGGATGCGGCTGATGGCACCGCCACCGCCACCGCCACCGGCGCCGCCCCCGCCACCGCCGCCGCCCGAGGATCTGGGCGACCTCAAGCTCTATACGGTCCCGAGGGACGTGACCGTCGCGCCACGCGCGCAGAAGCAGGTGGCGCTGCTCGCCGCGGGGGGCGTGCCGTTCGAGCGGCGCTACCGGCGCGCGGTCTATCCGGGCCAGACGCTGACCGCGGCGGCGACCGGCGTCGTGCTGGTGCTGCGCAACGTCAAGGAGCGCGGGCTCGGCCTGCCGCTGCCCGCCGGGACGACCGCGCTCTACGCGGCGCGCGGCGCGGGCGGCCGGGAGGGTAGCGGCGGCGGCGAGCGGCTGCTGATCGGTACCGGCACGCTCGGCGACCATGCGGTCGGCCAGCGGGTGCGGATCGGCGCAGGGATCAGCCGCCAGGTGCTGGTCGCGCAGCGCACGACGGGGGACAAGCGCGCCGAGGTGACGGTGACCAACGCCAATCCCTTCGCGGTCGCGGTCGAGCTGCCGATCGGGCGCGCGGGCCAGGCGATCACCGCCGACGGCGACGCGCTGACCGAGGTCGACGGGGTGCGGACGTGGCAGGTGCAGGTCGCCCCGGGGGACAGCGCCACGCTCGCCTACCGCTACGAGTGAGCGGGCCGGGTGCACGACCCCCGCGACGTGGCGAACATAGACAAGTCGAACACCTTAACGGAAACGATCCGCGCCGATCGTTTCAGAATGCGTCCTCTTCCGCGTCCTTCGCCTCGAGCTCGGCCGCCTCGCGCGCCAGCCGTGCCGCGACCGGATGCGGCCGGAGCGAGTCGATCGCATCGAGCATCGCCGGGAACATCGCGGCGAGCTCGTCCGGCGACAGCAGCGGCTCCGCCGGCCGGGGCTCGTGCGCGAGGAGGAAGGTGAGCAGCCGGTCGTTGTAGACGGTGCGCGTGCCGACCATCTCGCCGCGGTACCAGACCGCCACC
>JBKBTU010000689.1:0-512 GCA_046290715.1 Sphingomonas sp.
GTGCGGATGAGTGCAGCACCCAACAAGAATGCTACGCCAACCGCCGCCAGATGGCCGTGGGATGCGGCGTCATCGGTTTCGTCCAACCGGTTGGGGTTTACGAGGGCAAAGGCCACTGGAAGCTCTGAGGCGCATTTGTGATGGTCGACAACGATGACCTCAAGTCCAGCGGCTTTGGCTTGCGCGAGCGCGTCATATGCCATCGCGCCACAATCAACGGTTACGATCAGGCGACTGCCACCTGCGCCAATGCGGACAAGGGCTTCACCAGACGGGCCATAGCCCTCCATCAACCGGTCGGGGATGTAATAGCCGGCATCAAGGCCCAGCATACGCAACAGGCGGATAAGCAACGCCGCACTGGTCGCGCCATCGACGTCATAGTCACCATAGACGGTAATCTGTTCGCCTTCCTCAACCGCTACCGCCAAGCGCAACGCGGCATTTTCCATGTCCTGAAATATCGACGGGTCAGGCATGAAGTTACGAATTGTCGGGTTACGGTGCCGTTC
>JBKBTU010000690.1:0-511 GCA_046290715.1 Sphingomonas sp.
TGTTGGCGACAGTCACCAGAGGCAGTTCGATGCCGGTGATGCTCTCGGAATGGCCGATGAACAGATAGCCGCCGCGCTTCAGCCGGTCGCAGAGCCGTTTCAGAACCTTGGCCTGGGTCTGTTTGTCGAAATAGATCATGACGTTGCGGCACATGATCATGTCGAACGGATCGCCGACCGCATAGGTCTCGTCCATCAGATTGACCCGCGCCAGCGACAGTTTCGCCCGCAGCGACGGATGGATGCGGCCTTCGCGCCGACCGCCGTCACGCGCCGTCATGACCCAACGCCGCATGTCGGCGGGCACCGGGGTCAGCATCTCGGTCGGATAGACGCCGCGCAGCGCGGTTTCCAGCACGTCGGCGAGGTGCCGCGAGGCGGTCGCGATCTCGGCGTCGAGTTCCATCGCGTCGCGAGAGGGGCCGAACTCCGACTTCTTGGCCGGCGGCTCGGCATGGTTTCGATGCCAGGTGCCGTGCTGGCAGGGCCGCAGCAACGGCATCTGCCGAAG
>JBKBTU010000691.1:0-511 GCA_046290715.1 Sphingomonas sp.
TTTTGGTGTGCGACGAGGCGGAAACCTCACCCTTCCGCATCGCTTCGCTCGGCGAGCAGCTGCCCGAGGGTACCTATCGGCTCGCGTCGGGAGAGCCCGGCGCGGCGATGCTCGGCTGGGTGCTCGCCCAGTATCGCTTCGACCGCTACCGCAAGGATGAGGCGACGCACGGTCCGCGCGTCCTGCTGACCGGTGAGCCGGGTCGGATCGAGGAGATGCTGCGCCTCGCTGCCGCGACCTTCAAGGTCCGCGATCTGGTCAACACGCCCGCCTCCGACATGGGGCCGGCGGAGCTGGAGGCCGAGGTCGAGGCGTTGGCCAAGGCCCATGGCGCAACGTCGATCGTCACGCGCGGCGATGCGCTCGAGCAAGGCTATCCGATGATCCACGCGGTCGGCATGGCGGCGGCGCGCGGGCGGGAGCCGCGACTGATCGAACTGGAATGGGGCAATCCCGACCATCCCCGGCTGGCGCTGGTCGGCAAGGGCGTGTGCTTCGACACGGGCGGGCT
>JBKBTU010000692.1:0-510 GCA_046290715.1 Sphingomonas sp.
ATGTCCTTGGCGCGGTCGACGATGTAGAGGAAGCCTTCCTCGTCCAGCTTTGCCAGATCGCCGGTGCGGACCCAGCCGTCGCGGAAGCATTCGGCGGTTGCCTCGGGCTTGTTCCAATAGCCCTTCACGATCATCGGCCCCTTGGCCCACAGCTCGCCGACTTCGCCGACGGGCAGCTCCTTCTCACCCTCGGGGTCCATGATCTTCAGGTCGGCGACCGGCACGGGCGGGCCGGCGCTGGTCGGGCGGTTGAGATAATCCTCGCTCGAATGGCTGGTGACGGTCGCCATCGTCTCGGTCATGCCCCAGCCATTGCCGGGCAGCGCGCCGAATTCGGTGAAGATGCGCTTGACCAGCTCGGGTGCCGAGGGGGCGCCGCCATAGGCGATCGCCTCGAGGCTGGAGAGGTCGTATTTGTGGCGGTCGGGATGCTCCAGGATCTGCCAGGCAATCGTCGGCACGCCGCCGGTCAGGTTCACCTTCTCGCGCTGGATGATCTCCATCGCCTCT
>JBKBTU010000693.1:0-268 GCA_046290715.1 Sphingomonas sp.
CCGTGGCGCCGCCTTGCGGCGCCAGCAAGGCGGAACAGCCGGTCGCGGCAACCACGGCATCGTCGGCTCACTTTCGCTTGCCCTCGGCCCGGTCGCCGGAGGCGCCGGTCAGTTCCCCCGTGTTCTTGATCGGGTCGGGATCAGCGCGGGGCCGGCTGGACGGGCTCGACATGGCCATGCCTTCCCTGGCCAGGGCTTCATTGATGGTGTCCTGATCGGGATCCTTCTCGGACCCGGAAGCCGAGCCGCCCCTCAGGGAGCCGGCGCG
>JBKBTU010000693.1:278-510 GCA_046290715.1 Sphingomonas sp.
CCGTCCAGGGCGCGGATCAGGGCGTCGGCCCTGTGGCCCAGATCGGGCTTCTCGCCCATGGCAGCGGCCTCACGTGCATCGGGGGCTTCGGGGTGCTGGTCGGTCATGACGTTCTCCTTCAACAGGAAGGAAATCCCCGGATGGAGGCGCGGTTCCGGCAGCAAAAAGGGCCGGGATCGCTCCCGGCCCTTCCATGGCTTCCAGGCTGACGCCTATTTGCCGAACAGTTTGT
>JBKBTU010000694.1:0-509 GCA_046290715.1 Sphingomonas sp.
AAAGGGGAGGGGCTTAAGAAGCGCGTATCCCCAACAACACTCGTCACCCCAGCCCCCGTGCCGGGGTCCACCCCGCCGCCAGCGCACCGCTCACCGTCATGCCGATGCGCCCGCCGCCCGGTGGACCCCGGAACAAGTCCGGGGTGACGAAGGCAGAGCCACCCCCTAAATACCCACACATGACCCAGATCACCGTCGCCGCGCTCCAGCTCGCCTTCACCACCGACACGGCGCAGAACATCGCCAATGTCACCGACCTCGTGCGTGAGGCGGCGGGGAAGGGCGCGCAGGTCGTCCTGCCCCCCGAATTGTTCGAAGGCGAATATTTCTGCCGGGTCGAGGATGAGGCGCTGTTCGCGACCGCCAAGCCGCTCGCCAGCCACCCCGCCGTCACCGCGATGCAGAAACTCGCGGCGGAGCTGCAGATTCACATCCCCACCAGCTTCTTCGAAGCCGACGGGCCGCATTTCTACAACAGCCTCGCGATGATCGGCCCCGACGGCAAGGTC
>JBKBTU010000695.1:0-509 GCA_046290715.1 Sphingomonas sp.
TCGGAGTAGAGCAGCTCGCCACCCATTTGCCAGCTCAGCGGCTTCTGAAACAGGATGTTCGAGACCTTCTCGAAGCTTCCGCGCAAACCGAACCCACGCGAGTCGACCGCCAGCGTGGTGATGTCGCTGGCGAACAGATCGACATTGAGCACCTGATCGCGCCCACGGAAGTTGTTGCGCCGCACGCCGACGCTGGCCAGCGCCTCGCGGGTGCCGATGATGCCGCGCAGCCGCAGCGCGCCTTCGGGCGGGAACAGGTTGCGATGCTCCCACCGGCCTTCGACCTTGAACCCGTCCTCCGTGCCGTACCCGATCGCGCCAGCAATCGTGCGCAGCGGGGCCCGTTCAAACGCAACGTCGAGCGCGACCTCACCTGGCGCGGCGCCTTCAGGCGCGCGGGTTTCGCGGGGGGTGATGGAGACGCTGGAGACCAGCCCGGTGGCGATGATCGCGCGGCGCAGATCGGTCTCAAGGCTCTGCTGGAAGATATCGCCCGGATCAAAGCGGGC
>JBKBTU010000696.1:0-508 GCA_046290715.1 Sphingomonas sp.
GCGGCCATGCGGTCCATGATCGCGAGCGTGCCATAGGTCGCCGGGCCTTCTTCATCGCCGGTGATGATCAGGCTGACCGTGCCGGTCGCGGGCAGGGGGGCGAGCGCCGCGACGAACGCCGCGATCGCGCCCTTCATGTCGACCGCGCCCCGCCCGTAGAGCAGCCCGCCTTGTATTTCCGGGAGGAACGGGTCTCCCTGCCAGCCGCTCCCCGGAGGCACGACGTCCAGATGCCCGGCAAAGGCGAAATGCGGCCCCGGCCCGGCGGTGCGCACCGCGAGCATATTTTCGACCGGACCGTCGGGGGCTTCCCCCGCCACGAACCGCTCGACATCGAAACCGAGCGGGATCAGCGCCGCTTCGAGCACGTCGAACACCGTCCCGCGCGCCGGGGTGATGCTGGGCGCGGCAATCAGCGCCTTGGTGAGGTCGACGACGTCGGGCATACAGGCTCCTTCTATGGAGGCTCCTTTGCCCAAGCGTGACCGCGACACAATCCCGCACGCCG
>JBKBTU010000697.1:0-508 GCA_046290715.1 Sphingomonas sp.
CTTTCGCGTTGCAGGCGGGCATCGCTTTCCTCGTGCTCTATGTCCCCGCCGGTCGCGCCGCGATCGAGGGGATGGCAAAGGGCGTGTCGGCGCTGCTCGGCTATGCGCAGGCGGGGACCGACTTCATCTTCGGCCCGCTCGCCCGGCCGGAGGTGGGCGGCCAGAGCTTCGCGATCGCCGCGCTGCCGGTCATCATCTTCTTCGCCGCGCTCGTCTCGGTGCTCTATCACCTCAAGATCATGCAGTTCCTGGTCCGCTGGATCGGCGGCGCGATCGAGAAGGTGACCGGGGTCAGCAAGGTCGAATCGCTGTGTTCGGCCGCCAACATCTTCGTCGGCCAGAGCGAATCGCCGCTGGTGATTCGCCCCTATCTCGCCAGCCTGACCCCGTCGCAGCTGTTCGCGATCATGTCGGTCGGCATGGCCGGCGTCGCGGGGACGATCCTCGCGGCTTATGCGGCGATGGGGATCAACATCCAGTTCCTGCTCGCCGCCAGCTTCATGGCCGC
>JBKBTU010000698.1:0-508 GCA_046290715.1 Sphingomonas sp.
TAATGGAATTCGTCATAATCTTGCGCTAGTTTACAGCTATGTCAGCAAACGAATCCCCTGCCGCCGCCTTTCTCCACCCGATCACGGTCGAGCCTGCTGACATCGACTTCATGGGTCACGTCAACAATGCGCGCTATCTCAATTGGGTGCAGGATGCGGTGCTGGCGCATTGGCGCGGGATTGCCCCGGCCGAGGATGTGGCGAGCAAGGCGTGGGTCGCGCTCAAGCACGAGATCACCTATCGCAAGCCCGCTTTCCTTGAAGACGATGTGATCGCCCAGACCGTGCTCGAACGCTTCAACGGCGCGCGCGCGTTCTATTCGACGCTGATCAAGCGCGGCGAGGATGTGCTGGCCGAAGTGCAATCGAGCTGGTGCTGCATCGACGCCAAGACCCTGCGCCCGGCGAAAATCGGCGAACATCTGCGCGAGTTTTTCTTCCCGTAAGATCAGGAATGGAAGGGTAGGCGGCCTTCGCCCAACTGCCGACCCATTGGGTACCTGTGTCC
>JBKBTU010000069.1:0-11307 GCA_046290715.1 Sphingomonas sp.
CGGGCTTCGTGCCCAGGGTTTCGGCGTCGGCTCGTTCGAGTCGGGCCAGCCGGGGCCGTCCGACCTGTTCCTGGTCGCGGAGGGCGAGGTGCCGCCGGCACCGGCGCGCACGGTCATCATCGGCGACGGCGAGTCCCGCCACGTCGTCCCCTCGCGCGACGGCCATCCGGCGCGCATCGCCTTCGGTCCCGCGGATGCGGCGGTCGGCAACGGCTTCGCCCGCGCGCTCGTCGCCGGCCCCGACACGCCGACCGCGGCGGACCCCGAGAGCCTGGCGCTGATGGCGCTCGCCGAGCGCGTCGCGCAGGCGGACATCACCGTGCTCATCAACGGCCCGACCGGCACCGGCAAGGAAGTGCTGGCGCGCGCGATCCACAACAATTCGCCCCGCAAGGCCGGCCCGTTCGTCGCGATCAACTGCGCCGCGCTGCCCGAGACGATGCTGGAGGCGCTGCTGTTCGGCCACCAGAAGGGCGCGTTCACCGGGGCGTCGTCGGGGGGCGAAGGCTTCTTCCGCGCCGCCGACGGCGGCACCATCCTGCTCGACGAGATCGCCGAGATGCCGCTGCAATTGCAGGCCAAGCTGCTGCGCGTGCTGCAGGAGCGCGAGGTGGTGCCGATCGGCGCATCGGTGCCGCAGCCGATCGACGTGCGCGTCATCGCCTGCGCCAACCGCGACCTTCAGGCCGAAGTCGCCGCCGGCCGCTTCCGCGCCGACCTCTACTACCGCCTGTCGGTCTTCCCGCTCAGCACCAAGCCGCTCGCCGAGCGTCCGCAGGACATCCCGGCGCTCGCCGCGACGATGATCCTGCGCCACGCCGGTACCCGCGCGGTGGTGCCGTGGCCGAGCGCCGAGGCGATCGAGACGCTGATCCGCCACGAATGGCCGGGCAACGTCCGCGAGCTCGAGAACGTCATCCAGCGCGCACTGCTGTTCGCCGGCGGCGACACGATCGAGGCAAGCCACATCGTCTTCGACCGGCCGATCAGCTTCACCTTCCAGCGCGAGCCGGCGCCGGTGACGCAGCTGTTCGCGGCAGCGCCCGCACCGGCGGCACCCGCCGAGCCCGCCACGGCGAGTGCGACTCTGGGCAACGTCGTGCAGATGAGCGAATTCCAGGCGATCCGCGAGACGCTGGCGGCGTGCGGCGGCAGCCGCATCGAGACCGCGCGCCGGCTCGGCATTTCCGAGCGCACGCTGCGCTACCGCCTCGCCAAGGCGCGCGAGCAGGGTGACGACCTCGCCCGGCCCACGGGTGCCGCGACCGCCTGGGCGGCCTCGGCATGAGCGGCGTCGGCGGTGTCGGCGGCGCGATGAGCGTCGACCGGGTGATGCAGCTGCGCGCGCAGATCCTCGAACGCAACCAGGCGCTGGCGCGGGCCGGCGCCGCCGATGGCGCGGCACCGACGCAGGGGACGAAGCCGACGAGCTTCGCCGACACGCTGCAGGACGCGCTCAAGGACGTCAACGCCAGCCAGAACCAGGCGTCGGCGCTGTCGGAAAGCTACGAACGCGGTGAGACGGTCGACATCGCCAAGGTCATGCTGGCGCGCCAGCAGGCCTCGGTCGGGTTCGAGGCGACGCTGCAGGTCCGCAACAAATTGCTGTCCGCCTACAAGGACATCATGAGCATGCCGGTGTAATCGATGAGCACTGCCCTCGCCACCACCACGCCCTCGGCCCTACCCGAGAAATTCGCCAACCCGCTGCTCCAGATCAAGGGCGTGCTCGCGCAGCCCGCGGTGCGCCGCAGCCTGCCGATGGCGATGCTCGTCGCGCTGATCGGCGCCGCCGCGCTCGCGTGGATGACGCTGTCGACGCCGACGCAGAAGACGCTGTTCACGGGCCTCACCGATGCCGACAAGCAGGCGGTCACCGCCGCGCTGACGCAGGCGAGCATCAAGAGCCGCATCGACGAAGGCACCGGCGCGCTGACCGTCGACGAGGACCAGTACAGCAAGGCGCGGATGCTGCTGGCGGGCCAGGGCCTGCCCAAGCAGGCGCCCGGCGGCTATGCGATCCTCGACCAGCTGCCGATGGGCGTCAGCCGCGCGGTCGAGGGCGAGCGGCTGCGCCAGGCGCGCGAGACCGAACTCGCCCGCTCGATCGAAGACATCGACGCGGTCGCCGAGGCGCGCGTCCACCTCGCGACGCCCGAGGCATCGGTGTTCGTGCGCGACAATGCCGCGCCCTCGGCATCGGTCGTCGTCAAACTGCAGGGGGGCCGCGCGCTCAGCCAGGCGCAGGTCCAGTCGATCGTCAACCTCGTCGCCAGCTCGGTGCCGGGGATGAAGCCCGAGAGCGTCACCATCGTCGACCAGATGGGTGCCCTACTGTCCAAGCCCGGTGCGGGCAGTTCCGACGGCAGCGACGAACGGCTCGAGATGCAGCGCAAGACCGAGGACAAGGTGCGCCAGCAGCTCGTCCAGCTGCTCACCCCCCTGGTCGGTGCCAGCAACTTCACCGCCGAGGTGCAGGCCGACATCAACCTCGACGAGACGCAGGCGACCAAGGAAAGCTACGACCGGACCGGCGCGCTGCGCGCCGAGACGGGCAATTGGACCGGCAATCAGGCGGCCTCGCCGACGACGCCGGGCGGCATCCCGGGCGCGCTCAGCAACACGCCGCCGCCCGCCAGCCAGCTGCAGACGCCGCAGGCGGCGAACGGCGCGAGCGGCGCCCCTGCTGCCGATCCCACCCCGGTCGCCGGCGGCCCCGCCCCCAATCCCAACAAGCAGAGCGACAGCTTCCAGCGCGCCTACGACCTCGGCAAGGAGGTGTCGGTGACGCGCCAGACGCCGGGTTCGGTCAAGCGCCTGTCGGTCGCCGTGCTGCTGCGCGACCCCGACAAGACCCGCCGCACCGCGATGGAGATCAACCAGATCACCGATCTGGTGAAGAGCGCGGTCGGCTTCGATGCCAACCGCCAGGATCAGGTGACGGTCATCAGCCGCAAGTTCGCCGACGCCTCCGCCGATACCGGCCCGGCGTGGTACGACAATGCATGGCTGCCCGTGCTGGCGCGCAACGCCACCGCGATCGTCATTGCCCTCCTCGTCCTGCTGCTCGGCGTGCGGCCGCTCGCCAAGGGGCTGATGAAGAAGCGTGACGATGCCGCGACCCCGGCGCTCGCCGGACCCGATGCCGCGATCGGCGGCGGTGGCGGCGAAGCGGACGGCATCACCGTCCACGAACCGGTCAGCCTCGACCGGCTCGCCGCCACGCAGACCGTGGACGACCGCATCGGCGCGGTCCGTGGCTTCACCCGCGACAATCCGGCACGCGCCGCGCTCGCCATCCGCGACATGATCAAGGCCGACGCCAAGTGAACGCGATCACCCCCACCCGCACTTATACCGGCGTCGAACGCGCCGCGGTGCTGATGATGCTGGTCGGCGAGGACGAAGCCGCCGCCATCCTCCAGAAGCTCGACCCCGAAGAGGTGCGCCAGCTCGGCTCGGCGATGTTCGCGGTCGCCGACGTCTCCGAGCAGGAGATGGAGGACGTGCTCGACGATTTCGTCGGCAAGGCGCGCGAGCGTACCGGCGTGACCTTCGACCCCCGCCCCAAGATCGAGGCGGTGATGAACCGCGCGCTGGGACCGGAAAAGGCGGAAAGCGTGCTCGCGCGCATCACCCCGGCAGAGGCGAATTGCGAGCTCGAGCTGCTCGACTGGCTCGACGCGAGCGAGATCGCGCAGATGATCGAGAAGGAGCATCCGCAGATCGCCGCGGTGATGATCGCCAACCTCGACCCCACGGTCGGCGGCCAGGTGCTCGAACTGCTGCCCGATGCGGTGCAGCCCGATATCCTCCACCGCATCGCGCGGCTGGGGCCGATCAACCCCGACGCGGTCGAGACGTTGAAGGCGGTGCTCGCCAACCGCCGCGGCGGCGCGCGCTCGGGCGGCAACGGCATGACGCTGGGCGGCACGCGCGAGGCGGCGAAGATCCTGCAGGGCGCGCGCAAGGCGACCGAGCAACGCGTGATGCCCAAGCTGTTCAAGATCGACAAGGACGTGGCGAAAGCGATCGAGGAGGCGATGTTCGTCTTCGACAATCTGCTCGACATGGACGACAAGAATCTCGGCACGCTCATCCGCAACGTCGACGGCGACATCCTGTCGCGCGCGCTCAAGGGCGTGGACGAGACCGCCCGCAACCGCTTCCTCGGCTGCATGTCGGCTCGTGCCGCCGACGGCATCCGCGACGAGATGGAGGCGCGCGGGCCGATGAAGCTCGCCGAGGTGCTGGAAGCGCAGAAGGCGATGATCGCGATCGCGCGCAACCTCGCCAAGGACGGCACGATCGTGATGGGCGCGGGCGACGACGATTATGTCTGACGCCTTCGCGCACGGCACCGCGCCGTTGCCCGCCTCCGGCTTCGTCGCCGGTTTCGCCGCGCGCCACGACACCGCCGCACACCTGCTCCAGGCCGCGTTCGCGCCGCCGCCGGTCGGCTTCACGCCGCGCGACATGTGGGCGACGCTGGAACGCGAGATGGCGGGCGATTCGCGGCCCACGGGCCCGAAGCATTTCAGCCCGGCCGACCGTAATGGCGACAAGCCGACGCAAGGCTGGGATCCGCTCGACGCCGATGCCGAGCCGACCGGCTTCATCGATCCCGTCGAGACCGCGCATGCCGCCGGTTATGCCGAGGGGCTGGCGGCGGCCGCCGCCGCGGCGCGCGAGAGCGGCGACCGCGACCGCGCGCTGATCACCGAACTCGCCGCGGCGCTCGCCAACGGCCACCAGCTCGACCGCGACCGGATCGCGCACCAGCTGCGCAGCACGGTGCTGCTGCTGGTCAACACACTGGTCGGCGAATGCGGCGTCAGCGCCGCGGTGCTCAACGGCCGGATCGAGGCGGCGGCGGAATGCCTCGCCGATGCGAGCGAATCGGCGTTGCTGCGACTCAACCCCGACGACCTTCCCTTGGTCGAGGGATCGTTGCCCAAGACGATCTTCGCCGCCGGTGACGCGAGCGTCGCGCGCGGCAGCTTCGTGCTCGAAAGCGCCTCGACCCTGGTCGAGGACGGACCCGACCTGTGGCTCGGGCAACTCGCCGAGGCGATCGACCGGGTGCCGGTGCCGCCGCTATGCTGAACCGGTTCACGGCGGATTATCTCGAGACGCTGGGCATCGCCGATTTCCGGCCGACGCCGAAGGTGTCCGGTCGCCTCGCCTCGTACGACGGGTTGCTGATGGAGGCGGTCGGCCTGTCGCTGCCGGTCGGCACGGTGTGCGAGATCGGCGGCCACGGTGACGCGAAGGTCGAGGCGGAGGTGATCGGCTTCCGCAACGGCCGCACGCTGCTGATGAACCTGGGCGGCCCCGCCGCGCTGCTGCCGCGCGCGCCGGTGCGCCCCGTCGGCCCGCCGGGCGAGGCGGAGGTCGGTGCGGCGCTGCTCGGCCGCGTGGTCGACGGCGCGGGGCGGCCGATCGACGGCCTCGGGCCGATCCGGGGGGCGGGCAAGTGGCCGCTCGCCGGCAAGCTGCAATCGCCGCTCGATCGCGGCCGCGTGCTCGAACCGCTCGACGTCGGCGTGCGCGCGATCAACGGGCTGCTGACCATCGGCCAGGGCCAGCGCGTCGGCATCATGGCCGGATCGGGCGTCGGCAAGTCGGTGCTGCTCGGCATGATGGTGAAGGCGGCCAAGGCCGACGTCATCGTCATCGGCCTGATCGGCGAGCGCAGTCGCGAGGTCGCCGATTTCCTCGAGACCAAGGTGGCGGGCGCCGCCCGCGCGCGTTCGGTCGTCGTCGCCGTGCCGGCCAACCATTCGCCGGTGCTGCGCATCCGCGGCGCACTGCGCGCGACCGCGATCGCCGAGGCGTTTCGCGCCGAGGGCAAGAAGGTGCTGCTCATCATGGACAGCCTGACCCGCGTCGCGCATGCCGGGCGCGAGATCGGGCTGGCGCTGGGCGAACCCGCCTCCGCGCGCGGCTATCCGCCGTCGGCGATCGCGATGCTGCCCAACCTGATCGAGCGCGCCGGCACCGACGTCACCACCGGCGGGTCGATCACCGCGATCTACACGGTGCTGGCCGACGGCGACGACGGCAACGATCCCGTGGTCGATTCGGCGCGGTCGATCCTCGACGGGCATATCGTCCTCAACCGCCATCTCGCCGAGCGCGGCGTCTATCCGGCGATCGACATCGGCCCCTCGGTCAGCCGCGTGATGACCGACATCGCGCATGCCGATCACCTGCACGCCGCGCGCGTGCTGCGCCGCCACCTCGCCACCTATGAGGAGAATCGCGACCTCGTGCTGATGGGCGCCTATCGCCCCGGCGCCGATCCCGCGATCGACGCCGCGATCGCCGCCCATCCGGCGGTGATGGAATATATCAAGCAGGGTGCGGGCGAGACGGTGGGCCTCGCCGATGCGATCGCCGAGCTGACCGGCGTCTTCGGTGCCTGACGCGAAGAAGCTCGCGCGCATCCACCGGGTGCGCACGCTGCAATTGGGTCTGACCCGCGCCGAAGAGGTGCGGGCGCACGAGAAGTTCGCGAGCGAGACCAACCTCGCCGCCCGCATCCAGGCGCTCGCCGACGCGGTGTCGCCCGCGCCGGACACGGTCGCCAGCGCCGCCTCGCTCGCCGCGCAATCGCATTTCCGCGAGCGGCTGCACCAATCCTCCGCCGCCGCACAGGCGCGCGTCCAGTCCGCCGAGATGTTCGTCAACCGCGCCGCCGAGGCGACGCGATCGGCCAAGCGCGACCAGTCGGCGATCGAGAAATTGCTGGACCGCGCGCGCCTCGCTGCGCTCGCCAAGGAGATGCGGGCGCTGGAGGAAACACCGCCGATCTCCCCGCTCAAGGCAAAACGGCACGATCCTTGCTAATGGTCTTGGGACAACCGCGTTCCGACGAGACCCGTTTCATGATCGACACCAGCTTCGCCCTCCTCCCCACCGCGCCCGGCTCGTCGGCCAAGGGAGCGTCTGCGGTGGTGGGCGAACTGTTCGCCTCGTCGATGCTCGCCGCCTCGGCGGTGCCGGACCCGGCGGCGGCGCCCGGCAATGTCGCAGGCGCGGCCGATCCCGCCCGGCAAGCGCTTGCCGCTCCCGGCATTACCGTGCCGACCGCGCCCGAGGCGACGGTCGATCCGGCGCTGGCATGGCTGCCCGCGGTCAACATCGACGTTCCGGCACCGCTCGACGTGCCTGCCGGCGACGCGGTGACGCCGGAGCTGCGCCGGGATGCGATCGTCGTACCGACGGGGATCGTCGGCCGGCGTCCGGCGCCGACCGCAGGAACCGCGACCGTCGCGCCGACGACCGACGCCGTCGTCACGCCCAATGATGCGACCACGACTCTTGCCCACGATCCGGCGACGGCTCCGACCGGGGCGACGCCGAGGGCGAACCCAGCGCGAACTGGCGCGACCGCGCGGGCCCAGCCCGAGAAGAACGCCCCGGTCGTCCGGCAAAGCCGCCGGCCGGACAGCGCTGCCAGCGCGGTCGATGACGGCGCAGAGCAGAAGATCGAGGAGACCGACCCGCACCGCGAACCGACGCTGCCGTCAGCTCCTAGCCTGGACCTCGGTGCGGTGACGCCACCGGCCGAAGCCGTGCAGCCCGCCGCAGACCACGGGATGAAGCCGTCGGACAGCCGGCCCGCGGCAAAGCCCGAGAACGCGCCGCCGTCGCAGACAGCATCCGGCACCTCGCCCGTTGCCGTCGCCGTGGCCGCCGCCCCTGCGCAGGGTTCGCCGAGTTCCTCGGCTGCGGTGGCCGTTAAGCAGCCGCCTGCGCGCGACACGGTGGCGCCGACCGGCAAGGGCGTGGCGACGGGTGCGACGGCACCCACCACCGCCGACCAGCGACCCATCCGCTACATCAACGACGCGCATGGCGCCGACGCTTCGACCGACGCGGTGGCGAAGGTCGTCACCACGCCTGTGGCACCGCCGAGCGTCAGTCCCTCCGATATGCCAGCGCCGGCGAAGGCCATCGCGCCGGACGCCACCGGCGCCGCGGCGCCGCCGGAACCGCAGCGTAGCATCGCGCCTACCCCGTCACGCAGCCAGCGCGGGGCGCCGAAGGCCTCCGAGCAGCCCCCCGTCGCGGCCCGCGACGATACGTCTGCCCTTCCGGAGGACACCGCGACCGTGCCGGCCACTTCAGACGACGCCGAGACCGTGGTGCGCACGGAGACGATCGAGCCTCAGCTCGCGCCGCCGGAGCAGGCCGCAGTCCCGGTGGCGCCCGCGACGATCGTTCCAGCCGCCCTCCCCGATGCGACGGTGCCGCAGAACCAGACCGCGTCGGCGCCCGCCCAGCGCACGGTGCCCCGCGCCTCCGCCCCGGTCGCATCGACGCCGCCCCTCGTGCAACGGGCCGCTGCGCAGCACCGGCCGAACGCGGCGACGGACGTGAACGAACCGGCGGCGGAGCGGCCGGCGCCGACCGCAGACGCCGTCGCTATGCAGGCGACGCCGGCAACGCCGCTCGCTGCCCCCGAAGCCACGCCGTCGGTACAACCGGTGCAGACGGTGGCCACCGCCGCGCCGGCCCCGACACCTGTCGCAACCGACGGAGCCGCTCCCCGCGCCAGGCCCCTCGGCCGACGCGATCCGCTTCCGCCGTCGGTCGCGTCCGACTCGAGCAATCGGACGCCGGGAACGGCCGACGCTCGTCCAATCGTCGGTGATCGAGACGACATTGCGCCGGCCGGCCCGAAGCCGCGCGCCGACGCGCCGGCGAACAATGACACCGCGACCGTTCAGGTCGGCGCCGATGCAGCGCCCGCCGTCGCCCAGGCGACCGCGGCCCCTGCCCTAGCGGCAGCGATCGCCCCGCCCCGGTCTTCGGCGCCTGCAGGCCGCACCACGCGGGCAGCGGATGCGACCGGCGCCACGACCACGGCAAGCGTCGCTCCATCGACACCGGCCACTCCCGCCCCGCGCACCGCCGCGACGAGCGACTCCGGCGCGGCCGCCACGATCCAGCCGCAACCCGCACAGGCCCCGTCACCCGCCAGCCGGGCGGCGGACGTCCGCGCCACGCCTGCGTCGCAGCCGACCGCGACCCCGGTGATCGCGGTCGCGGCGCCGGTCGCCGTGGCGGGTGCCGCCGTGGCGCCTACGGCCATCGCAGCGGTCGACGCGCCCGTGGCCGCCGAACCGCTCCAGCGCGCGGTGTTCGCACGCGAAGTCTCCGCGCCGACACGTCAGACCGTGGCGCTGCGTCCACGCGCCGAAGCGCCGCTGCAGCCGGCCGCCGGCCTCACCGCCCCGGCATCACAGGTGTTCGGCGCGGCGATGCATGCCGCCGGCGCCGACGAACGGCGGACCGCGTCCGCGTCCGAGCCGGTCATCGAAACGCCAACGATCACCGTCGCTGCTCCGGTGGAGACACGGCCGGCGACGCCCGTCGCAGACGCCGCGCAGCCGGTGCTCGACATGCGCGAACAGGCGTGGCCCGGCACGATGATCGACCATATCGAGCGGCTGCGCGATGCGGCCAACGCCAACGACACGCGCATCCGCCTCGTCCCCGATGCGCTCGGCGCGATCGACGTCGCGGTGAAGACGGTGGGCGGCGCGCTGCACGTGCGCTTCGCCGCCGACGATGCGTCGACGCGCGCGATGCTCGACGAGGCACGGCCCAAGCTCGCCGCGATCGCCGAGGAACGCGGGCTGACGATCGCCACCAGCGTGGTCGAGCCCTCGGCCGCGGCGCAGGCGCAGGGTCAGACGCAGGGCCAGACGCAGGGTCAGCCTCAGGCTCAGACCGGCGCGCAGCAGCCGTCGTCGGGCGGGCAGAACGCGTCCGCCGGCGCGCAGCAGCAGGGCCAGGCCCAGCCACAATCGCAATCGGGGCAGCAACAGCGTCCGCCCCAGTCCACCAACGCCCGCCAGCCGGATCGCCCGGCGCGCGGCTCCAGCCGAGATACCGACGCCGCCGACGGCCGCGTCGCCTGATGATGTGAGGATCACCGACGATGAGCGACAAACCCGATGAGAAGGCGCCCAAGAAGAAGGGCGGCAAGATGAAGATCATCATCATGGCCCTGGGGCTGCTAGTGCTGATCGGCGGCGGCGTGGGGGCCGGCGTCTATGCGGCGAGCAGCGGCCTGATCGGCGGCGGCCACGGTGCCGCGGCCGAGGAGCACGGCCCCAAGCTGGTCCCCAAATCCGAGCAGAAGCGCCCCGCCGCCGGCGGCGAGGGTGAAGGCGGCCATGGCGGCGGCGGCGGCGAATCGTCGGGCAGCGGCGGCAAGCACGTCCCCTCGGGCGGGGACGGCGACAAATACGCCTCCAACTATTATACGATGGACCCGCAGTTCACCTCGAACCTGCAGGAATCGGTACACGTCATCCAGGTCGGCATCGCGATCTCGACCCCCTACGACGACACCGTCATCGAGAACCTCAAGACCAACGACATCGCAGTCCGCTCCGCGGTGCTGCTGACGCTCGGCGACACGCCCGAGGAGCAGGTGTTCACCTCGGCGGGCAAGGAGCAGATGCAGAAGCGATTGGCCAAGGCGATCAACGACGTTCTGCAACAAAAAGAGGGATTCGGCGGCGTCAGTAACGTCTACTTTACCAATTTCGTTGTTCAGTGAGGCATGGTTAACGCCGCAGCAACCACCGAACGACGGACACGGGATCGCCAGCCCGCCGCGCATGCGGCGGGTCTCGGCGCGACCAAGCTCAATCCGTTCGGCGACCTGCATACGCTGCAGCACCTGTCGGCGCGGCTCGCGCGCAGCTTGCGCGGCGTGTTCGAGCCGCTGCTGCGGCGCGAGGTGCGCGCCTGGGCGGAGCCGCTCGTCGTACAGCGGTTCGGCGACTATCGTGCCGAGCGCACCGAGGGGCTGACCGCCTGGCTGCCGCTGGTGATGTCGCCGCAGGGCGCCACCGGGCTGTGCGTGCTCGACGGCGTCTTCGTGCTCGAGTTGCTAGACCTGTTCTTCGGCGGCACCGGTGCCGCGCCGGCGGTGATCCCGGCCGAATTCTCCCCCGCCGCCGAGGCGATGGTGGCGAAGATCGGCAGCACGATCGCCGCGCCCCTGCGCGCCGCCTGGGAGCCGCTCGCCCGCATCGACTTCACGCCGACCCGCGTCGAGGTGAATGCGGCGATGCTGTCCGCCGATGCCGAGGATGCGATGATCGTCACCCGCTTCGGCCTTGCCGCGGGCGAGGACCGGCCGGTGTTCATCGACCTCCTCTACCCGGTCACCGCGCTGAAGCCGCACGCGCCGACGCTGACCGGCAAGGTGCTCGACAAGGCGGAAGCCGACCCGGCGTGGCGCAATTCGCTGACCCGCGCGGCGATGAACGTGCGCTT
>JBKBTU010000006.1:0-29546 GCA_046290715.1 Sphingomonas sp.
CCCGGCTTCACGATCAGCACCGCGATGTGCACGCGCTATTACGAGGAGGGCGAGCAATTCCCGCAGTCGCTGCGTGACGAGGTGGCGCAGGGAATCGCGCATATCGAAGGGATTACGGGCAAGAGCTTCGGCGACGCGGCAAATCCGCTGCTCGTCTCGGTGCGCTCGGGCGCGCGCGTGTCGATGCCCGGGATGATGGACACCGTGCTCAACCTCGGGCTCAACGACATCACCGTCGAGGGATTGAGCGCCAAGTCGGGCGACGAGCGCTTCGCCTGGGACAGCTACCGCCGCTTCATCCAGATGTACGCCGACGTCGTCCTCGAACTCGACCACGGCGCCTTCGAGGAGGCGCTGGAGATCGCCAAGGAAGACAACGGCTTCACGCTCGACACCGAGCTGACCGCCAGCGATCTCAAGGCGCTGGTCGCCGAATACAAGACTCTGGTGGAGAAGGAATGGGGCAAGCCCTTCCCGCAGGACGTTCACGACCAATTGTGGGGGGCGGTCGGCGCGGTGTTCGGATCGTGGCAGTCGGAGCGTGCCAAGGTCTATCGCCGCCTCAACGACATCCCCGCCGACTGGGGCACCGCGGTCAACGTCCAGGCGATGGTGTTCGGCAACATGGGCGACACCTCGGCCACCGGCGTCGCCTTCACCCGCGATCCGTCGACCGGCGCCAATGCCTATTACGGCGAGTTCCTGATCAACGCCCAGGGCGAGGACGTCGTCGCCGGAATCCGCACGCCGCAATACCTGACCAGAACCGCGCGCGAAGAGGCCGGCGCCAAGCCCGCCTCGATGGAAGAGGCGATGCCCGAGGTGTTCGCCGAGCTTGCCGCGGTGTTCGACCGGCTCGAGACGCATTATCGCGACATGCAGGACATCGAGTTCACCGTCGAACAGGCGAAGCTCTGGATGCTCCAGACCCGCTCGGGCAAGCGCACCGCCAAGGCGGCGCTCAAGATCGCGGTCGACATGGCGAGCGAGGGGCTGATCACCCGTGAGGAGGCGATCGGTCGCGTCGACCCGATGGCGCTCGACCAGCTGCTCCATCCGACGCTCGACCCCGACGCCCCGCGCGACGTGATCGCCAAGGGCCTGCCCGCGAGCCCCGGCGCCGCCTCCGGCGCGGTGGTGTTCGACGCCGACACCGCCGAGAAGCGCAAGGCGGCGGGCGACAAGGTCATCCTCGTCCGCGTCGAGACCAGCCCCGAGGACATCCACGGCATGCACGCCGCCGCGGGCATCCTGACCGCGCGCGGCGGCATGACGAGCCACGCCGCGGTCGTCGCGCGCGGCATGGGCCGCCCCTGCGTCTCGGGCGCCGGATCGCTGTCGATCGCGGCGAAGGACAAGGTGATGAAGGTGGCGGGTCGCGAGATCCGCGAAGGCGACATCATCACCATCGACGGTGCATCGGGAGAGGTCATGGCCGGCGCGGTCGCGACCGTGCAGCCCGAACTCGCCGGCGACTTCGGCACGCTGATGGAATGGGCCGACGGGGTACGCCGCCTCAAGGTGCGCGCCAATGCCGAAACGCCGCTCGACTGTCGCACCGCGCGCGATTTCGGCGCGGAGGGCGTCGGGCTGTGCCGCACCGAGCATATGTTCTTCGATGCCGACCGCATCACCGCGGTGCGCCAGATGATCCTCGCCAGCGACGAGGCCGGGCGCCGCGCCGCGCTCGCCAAGCTGCTGCCCGCGCAGCGCAGCGATTTCACCGCGATCTTCGAGGTGATGGCCGGCCTGCCGGTGACGGTGCGCCTGCTCGACCCGCCGCTGCACGAATTCCTGCCGCACGAGGAGAATGAATTCGCCGAGGTCGCGACCGCGGCGGGGGTCGACGTCGAGACGCTCAAGCGTCGCGCCGCCGAGCTGCACGAATTCAACCCGATGCTCGGCCATCGCGGCTGCCGCCTGGGCGTTACCTATCCCGAGATCTACGAGACGCAGGCGCGCGCGATCTTCGAGGCCGCGCTCGACGTCGCCGACAGGTCGGGAGCGGCACCGATCCCCGAGGTGATGATCCCGCTCGTCGCCACCAAGCGCGAGCTCGACCTGATGAAGGCGGTCGTCGACAAGGCGGCGCAGGCGGTGTTCGCCGAGCGTGGCAAGACCATCGACTATCTCGTTGGGACGATGATCGAACTGCCGCGCGCCGCGCTCAAGGCAGGCGAGATCGCCGAGACCGGCGAGTTCTTCTCGTTCGGCACCAACGACCTGACGCAGACGACGCTGGGCGTCAGCCGCGACGATGCCGCCCGCTTCCTCGGCGTCTATGTCGAGCAGGGCATCTACGCCAAGGATCCGTTCGTCAGCCTCGACGTCGATGGCGTCGGCGAGCTGGTCGAACTCGCCGCCGAGCGCGGCCGCAAGACGCGCCCCGGCATCAAGCTCGGCATCTGCGGCGAGCATGGCGGCGACCCGGCGAGCATCGCCTTCTGCGAGAAGGTCGGCCTCGATTACGTCTCGGCCAGCCCGTACCGCGTGCCGATCGCACGCCTCGCGGCGGCGCAGGCGGCGTTGAAGTAGAGGTATTCGGGGGAGGGCATGGCTTTCGCCCTCCTCGTCATCCCGGCGAAAGCCGGGATCCATGGACACGATGAGCAAGCGGCCCGAGTCCCACCGCCCGCCCTGACCCATGGATCCCGGCTTTCGCCGGGATGACATAGAAGGCGGTCGGCGTAGAAAGTTGAACACCCATTCAGGTTCGCTTGACCCCGCCGCGCCGTCCCCGCTATCGCCGCGGCAACGAACAGGAGAGTAACGGGCGATGAAGAAGCTCTATCCCGATGCGGCAGAGGCGCTCGACGGGCTGCTCCACGACGGCATGACGATCTGCGCCGGCGGCTTCGGCCTGTGCGGCATCCCCGAACGGCTGATCGACGCGATCCAGGCCTCGGGCGTCAAGGACCTGACGATCGCCAGCAACAACGCCGGCATCGACGGTGAGGGCCTCGGCAAGCTGCTGCGCAGCCGCCAGGTCAGGAAGATGATCTCGAGCTACGTCGGCGAGAACAAGGAGTTCGAACGCCAGTATCTGTCGGGCGAGCTGGAGGTCGAATTCTGCCCGCAGGGCACGCTCGCGGAACGCTGCCGGGCAGGGGGCGCAGGGATCCCAGGCTTCTATACCAAGACCGGCGTCGGCACTCTGGTGGCCGAGGGCAAGGAGGTGAAGACCTTCGACGGGCAGGATTACATCCTGGAGCGCGGCATCCGCGCCGACCTTTCGATCATCAAGGGCTGGAAGGCGGACGAGAGCGGCAACCTCATCTTCCGCAAGACCGCGCGCAACTTCAACCAGCCGATGGCGACCGCGGGCAAGGTCTGCGTCGCCGAAGTCGAGGAGGTCGTGCCGGTCGGCAGTCTCGACCCCGATCACATCCATTTGCCCGGCATCTACGTGAAGCGGATGATCGTCGGCAGCCCCTACGACAAGAAGATCGAGTTCCGCACCGTCCGCGAGCGCGAGAGCGCATGATGCGCCGCGCGGCCCTAGCGCTGGCGGGCGCGGCGCTGCTGGCGGCGTGCGGCGGCCGCGGCGAGCGGGTGGCGACGCTGCCCGCGCCGGGGCAGACCTATTCCGCCGACGGTAAGGTGGTGCGGATCACCGCGCTCAAGGCGCTGCCGGCACCGGGGGGCACGGCGCCGATGGCAGCGGGCGCTCCGGTGCCGCCGCAGTTCCAGTATCTCTACGGGTCCGGCGAGGCGGCGGCGCTCAGCCGGCAGGCGTTCCGCGCGCTCGTGTCCTACGCGACCTACCGCAAGGCGGCAGGCGACAGCGTCGTGCTGGCGCCGACCGCGACGCTTGCCGCGCCGGCCTGGGCGTCATGCGCGGGCAAGCAGCGCGCCGCGGTGTTCGATGCGGACGAGACGGTGCTGCTCAACCTCGGCGTCGAGGCACTCGCCGCACGCAACCCCGCCGCCCCGTTCGACGCCGCGCAATGGACGCGTTGGGAGCGGACCGGCGCCAAGGCCGTCGTTCCGGTGCCGGGCGCGCTTGAGGCGTTCGCCGCGCTGCGTGCCGCCAACATCGCGGTCATCATCAACAGCAACCGCAGTGCATCCGAATATGCCGGCACGATCGCCGCGCTGAGGGCCGCGGGCCTGGGCGACTTCGCGCTAGGCGTCGACCTGTTCCTGAAGAACGGCGGCAGCGGCAAGGATGCGCGTCGCACCGCGATCGCGCAGCGCTATTGCGTCGTCGCGATGGCGGGCGACCAGCTCGGCGACTTCAGCGACCTATTCAATGCGATCCCGTCATCCGCCGACCGCCGCCGTGTGGCCGATAGCGGGGCGATCAGCGCGATGTGGGGCAACGGCTGGTTCGTGCTGCCCAATCCGGTCTACGGATCGGGGCTGAAGGGCGGATTCGACGAGGTGTTCCCCGCCGACAAGCGCTGGAGCGACGCGCCATGAAGACCGGCAAGCCCCGCGCCATCCCGCTCTCCGCAATCCCGAAGCTCACCGAACGCTCGGCCGAGGTCGCGCGCATCTGGATCACCGATCGCGCCGGCTCGACCGTCGTCATCGACCCCGGCGTGCTCGCCGATGCCGAGATGTTCGGCGTGCTGATCGCCGATACGATCGGCCATGCCGCCAAGGCGCACGCCGCCGCGCTCGGCATGAGCGAGGACGAGGCCGCCGCACTGATCTGGCGCGGGCTGGACGGTGCGCGGCCGACCATCGATCCCGCGGCGCTCGCCCGGATCGCCCAACATCCCGGAGGATTGAACTGATGGCCACCGCACCCAAGGGCTGGGACCGCAACCAGATGGCGGCGCGCGCCGCGCAGGAGCTGCGCGACGGCTATTACGTCAATCTCGGCATCGGCATCCCGACGCTCGTCGCCAACAACATCCCGGCGGGGATGACGGTGACGCTGCAGTCGGAGAACGGCATGCTCGGCATCGGCCCGTTTCCCTATGACGACGAGGTCGACCCGGACCTCATCAACGCCGGCAAGCAGACGATCAGCGAGCTGCCACAGAGCGCCTATTTCGGCAGCGAGCAGAGCTTCGCGATGATCCGCGGGGGGCATATCGACCTCACCGTGCTCGGCGCGATGGAGGTGAGCGAGGGTGGCGACATCGCGAACTGGATGATCCCGGGCAAGATGATCAAGGGCATGGGCGGCGCGATGGACCTCGTCGCGGGCGTCAAGCAGATCATCGTCGTGATGGACCACACCGCCAAGGACGGCAGCCCCAAGTTCATCCCCGCCTGCACACTGCCGCTGACGGGGAAGAACGTCGTCGACATGATCGTCACCGACCTCGCCGTGTTCCGCCGACCGGATCACGGAGCACGCTTCAAGCTGATCGAACTGGCGCCGGGGGTCACGGCGGAGGAGGTCGCCGCGAAGACGACCGCCGTTTACGACGCGTGATCGACCTCGGCGCACCCGATGCGCCGCGCTGGGTGCGACGCTTCCATCATTGCGATGGCGCGCTGGCGCTGTGGGGCGACTTGGACGGTGACGCCATGGCGCGGAACGATGCTTTTCTCGGGACGCGGTCTGGTCGTCACGGTGATTGCGGTGGTCAATGATCTTCGCCTCGCGACGGCATTCCGACGCACATCGATCGCCTCGGTAAAGCCTCTGTTCGAAAAGGCGATGTTGACCAGCGCCCCAGAGGACCATCGTCCGTTTGGCAATAATCTGTCTCAAAGGCTTTCGCCTGCGCATCAATTGGGTTAACGCGCGCGGATCATGGCATCCCGACCGCAAACGCTGTACGAAAAGATCTGGGCTGCGCACGTCGTCGAACGGCGCGACGACGGCACCTGCCTCCTCTACATAGACCGGCACCTCGTCCACGAGGTCACCAGCCCGCAGGCGTTCGAGGGTCTACGCGCCGCGGGCCGCCGCGTGCGCCGTCCCGAACTGACGCTCGCCGTCCCCGATCACAACCTGCCGACGACGCCGCGTATCGATGCCGCCGGAAAGATGCTGCCGATCGCCGATGTGGAAAGCGCCCAGCAGCTCGATGCGCTGCGGCGCAACACCGCCGAATTCGGCATCGACTATATCGATGCGACCGCGCCCGAGCAGGGCATCGTTCATGTCGTCGGTCCGGAACTCGGCTTCACGCTGCCCGGCACGACCCTCGTCTGCGGCGATAGCCATACCTCCGCGCATGGCGCGCTGGGGGCGCTCGCCTTCGGCATCGGGACCTCGGAGGTCGAGCATGTCCTCGCCACGCAGACGCTGTTGCTCGCGCCGTCCAAGACGATGGAAATCCGCGTCGACGGTACGCTCGGCCATGGCGTGTCGGCGAAGGACGTCATCCTGGCGATCATCGGCCGGATCGGCGCGGCGGGCGGCACCGGCTATGTCGTCGAATATACCGGCGAGGTGATCCGCAACCTGTCGGTCGAGGGCCGGCTGACGATCGCCAACATGTCGATCGAAGGCGGCGCCCGCGCCGGCCTGATCGCGCCGGACGAGACGACCTTCGCCTATATCAAGGGGCGGCCGATGGCGCCTGGCGGACAGGCGTGGGACAAGGCGGTTGACTGGTGGCGGTCGCTGCCCAGCGATGCCGGGGCGTTCTACGATCGCACGGTGACGCTGCACGCGAGCGACATCGCACCCAGCCTGACCTGGGGCACCAGCCCGGAGGACGTCGTGCCGATCACCGGCGCCGTGCCCGATCCCGACAGCTTCGCCGATCCCGCCAAGCGCGTCGCCGCGCGCAAGTCGCTCGACTATATGGGCCTGGCGCCCGGCACGGCGATGCAGGACGTGGCGATCCAGCACGTCTTCATCGGCAGTTGCACCAACAGCCGGATCGAGGACCTGCGTGCCGCCGCGGAGGTGGCGGAGGGACGGCGGGTGGCGGACGGCGTGCGCGCGATGGTGGTGCCGGGCTCCGGGCTGGTGAAGCGGCAGGCCGAGGCGGAGGGGCTCGACCGGGTCTTTACCTCGGCAGGGTTCGAATGGCGCGAGCCCGGGTGTTCGATGTGCCTTGCGATGAACCCGGACAAGGTGCCGGCCGGCGAGCGCTGCGCGTCCACGTCCAATAGAAATTTCGTTGGTAGACAAGGACCTGGGGCCCGCACTCATCTGTTGTCGCCGGCAATGGCGGCGGCAGCGGCGGTGACCGGACGGCTTGCCGACGTGCGTGACTTGATGGGAGGACGGCCGTGAAAAAGGTATTGGTGCTGCTGGTCGCAGGCGCGATGATGAGCGGGATCGCCGCTTACGTGGCCGGCGCGCGCACGCCGCCGCTGTCGGCGGCGAAGGCACAGCGCTGATCCGATCATGCAGTCCGTCACGCGCGTCAGCGGCACCGCCTATCCCTGGGGTGCCAAGAATATCGACACCGACATCATCATCCCGGCGCATTGGCTGAAGACGATCACCCGCGCCGGGCTCGGTCGCGGCGCGTTCGAGACGGTGCGGGCGCAGCCGGGCAACATCTTCGACGATCCGCGTTATGCCGGCGCACCGATCCTGATCGCGGGCGATAATTTCGGCTGCGGGTCCAGCCGCGAGCATGCCGCCTGGGCGCTCGCCGACATGGGCGTGCGCGCGGTGATCGCGCCGAGTTTCTCCGACATCTTTTCGGGCAATGCGTTCAAGAACGGCATCGTCCCGGTCGTCCTGCCGCAGGAGGCGGTCGATCGCCTGCTCGCCGCGGCGCAGGACCAGCCGATCACGATCGATCTCGAGACGATGACGGTAACGACGCCCTTCCAGGACCGCTTCGTCTTCGAACTCGACCCGTTTCGCCGCCGCTGCCTCATGGAAGGGCTGGACGAGATCGGCCTCACGCTGGCAAGAAATACCGCAATTTCGAATTTCGAAGGCGCGGTGGACGAACACCGCCCCTGGATAGGGAGCAGGAGCGGGTATGCGAGCATTGCTGTCGACGGCGTCGGGCGGACCTGAAACTCTGAAGTTGACCGAGCTGCCCGATCCGGTGCCGGCCAAGGGGCAGGTGCTGGTGGCGGTCAAGGCATGCGCGATCAACTATCCCGACGTCCTCATCATCGAGGACAAATATCAGTTCAAACCTCAACGCCCCTTCGCGCCCGGCGGCGAGATCGCCGGCGTCGTCGAAGCCGTGGGGGAGGGCGTCACCGACTGGCAGATCGGCGATCGCGTGATGGGCGTGATCGGACACGGCGGGCTCGCAAGCAAGGTCGCGGTCGATCCGCAGCGCCTCTACCGACTGCCGGGGGAGCGCAGCTTTGCGGACGGCGCGGCGCTGATCCTGACCTATGCCACCACCATCCATGCCCTCCTTGATCGCGGACGGCTCCAGTCCGGCCAGTCGCTGCTGGTGCTCGGTGCGGCGGGTGGGGTCGGGCTCGCCGCGATCGAGCTCGGCAAAGCGCATGGCGCCCGGGTCGTCGCGGCGGTGTCGTCGGACGAGAAGGCGGCGGCAGCGCGGGCGGCGGGCGCCGATGACGTCATCGTCTATGGTCGCGCGCCGTTCGATCGCGATCAGTCCAAGGCGCTCGCCGAAGAGTTTAAGGCGGCCGGGGGACGTGCTGGTTTCGACGTGATCTACGATCCGGTGGGGGGCGATTATGCGGAGCCGGCGTTGCGGGCGATTGCTTGGGAGGGACGCTATCTGGTGGTCGGCTTCCCCGCAGGCATACCGCGGCTACCGCTCAACCTGACGCTGCTCAAGAGCTGCGACGTCTGCGGCGTCTTCTGGGGCGCCTTCGCGGCGCGCGACCCGCAGGCCAATGCCGCCCATATGGACCGCCTGTTCGGGCTGTGGCGCGACGGCAAGATCGCGCCTAACGTCACCCGGACCTTTCCGTTCGAACGGGGCGGCGAGGCGATCGCGACGATGGCGGCGCGGGCCGCCATCGGCAAGTTGGTCGTCGACGTCAGCGAAGGATGAAGAACACTCCGAGGATCACGGCCCACAGGAACAAGGATATCGCCGTCCCGATCAACACGCCGGTGAGCGGCGGTACGCGGTGGGACATATCGAACGCGGGCCCCCTCGGTGACGATGAGATGTTCAACATGATCCTTCTCCGACGATCGCTCGTTGTGGCGACCGTCGCTTCTACTACCACTTAATCGTTAAAAAGTTCCATCAAGTCCGTAATGAACATGAACCGTGCCGGGGGTTTTCCCCCTCCCAGGACGGTGGTCGCGATGCATTGCGCCGTTACACTGCGCCTCCTATGTGCGAGGGGCGAGGCGGGAGTGGCGATGAGCATGTTCGACGACAGGCGGCGGGGGGACGAAACGCAGTTCATCCGCGCCGAAGAGATGGCATTCCGCATCACCGCGCGGCGCAATCGGCTGCTGGGGCAGTGGGCGGCGGCGAAGATGGGGCTGACGCCCGAAGAGACGGATGCCTATGCCAAGGCGGTCGTGCAGGCCGATTTCGAAGAGGCGGGCGACGAGGATGTCGTGCGCAAGCTGCTCGGCGACCTGATCGCCGCGGGGGTCGAGGCCGACGACGCGGCGGTGCGCCGCGCGCTCGCCGAACAGACGATCGAGGCGCGCCGCCAGTTGATCGAGGCGCAGCCGGGACAGACGGGGTAAGTACGATGCCGATGGCCGCCGACGATATCGCCGCGCTGATCCGCGCCGCCATTCCCGATGCCGATGTCGAGATCACCGATCTCGCCGGCGACGGAGACCATTATGCCGCGCGCGTGACCGCGGCGAGCTTTGCCGGCCTGCCGCTGCGCAAGCAGCACCAGGCCGTCTATGCTGCCCTCGGCGATCGCATGGGCGGCGAACTCCACGCGCTGCAACTCAAGACCGCAGCCGCCTGAGGACCAAGACCATGACAGACGATATCAACGCTCGCATCGACGCCGTCGTAAAGGCGAATCCCGTGGTGCTGTTCATGAAGGGCAGTCCGCTCTTCCCGCAGTGCGGCTTCTCGAGCCGCGCGGTGGCGATCCTCGACCACCTCGACGCCAAGTACGAGAGCGTCGACGTGCTGCAGGATCAGGGCATCCGCCAGGGCATCAAGGCCTATTCGGACTGGCCGACGATTCCGCAGCTCTACGTCAACGGCGAGTTCGTCGGCGGATCGGACATCATGATGGAAATGTATGAGAGCGGCGAGCTCGCCACGCTGCTGAAGGGCGAAACCGCCGCCAGCTGAGCGTGCTCGGAACGTGATTGGAAGGAGCCGCGGGTGCCGAGAGGCGCTCGCGGCTTTTTCGTGCCGGGTCGCGCCGGGTGCGGGTGGGGCGCGCGAGACGCGGCATAAAGGCAGCGGCGCCCCACCCTGCTGAAGCGCGAACGCTCGGCTGTCCATCACTGAAGCAGGGCCTGTGCCAAGTTCCGGAAGCCGCGCGTATGGCCGCAGGCGAGGGTTAACGTCGCCCGCCACCTGTTCGCCCCTGTAAAGCGATCCGACGATCGTGGGCGCATTCCAAACCATTCCGGTCGCCCGACACGCCCCTTGACTACGCGCGTAATCGATGTGATTACAAGCGTAGTTGAAGAGGGAGTACGATCGTGGCCGAGCGGATCAGCGATGCCGAACATGCGGTGATGGAGGTGCTCTGGGACGACGCGCCGCTCACCGCGCAGGACGTGGCGGAACGCGTCGACCCCGCGCGGGGCTGGAGCGCCAACACGGTCAAGACGCTGCTCGGACGGCTGCTCGCCAAATCGGCGATCGCGCATCAGGAGGATGGCCGGCGGTATCTCTACCGCCCGCTGGTCGCGCGCGACGATTATGTGTCGGGCGAGTCGAAGCGGCTGATCGACCGGCTCTTTGGCGGCAAGCTCACCCCGCTGGTCGCGCACCTCGCCGAACGCGATCAGCTGACCGCCGACGATATCGCGGAAATCGAAGCCCTGTTGAAGGAGCTGAAAGCATGATCGCTTGGGCCGTCGAGGCGCTGCTCGCTTCCACCGCCCTCATGGCGCTGGTGCTGCTGGTGCGGGGGCCCGTTCGCCGGGCCTTCGGTCCTGGCGTCGCCTATGCACTGTGGGCCCTGCCGCTGCTGCGCCTGCTGCTGCCCCCGCTGCCCGCGGAATGGCACGAGGCGGCGGTGAGCCCGATCAGCCAGGCCGGCGAGGCGATCACCGTGCTGGTGATCGAGCCCGCCAGCGTGGCCGCCGCGCCTGTTTCCCATCTTCCCTCGCTGGGGCTGGCGCTCGCGCTGCTCTGGTCGGCGGGCGCGGCGGTCTTTCTGGTGTGGCACACGCTGCGCCACGCCAGCTTCTGCCGCCGGCTGCTGCGCGGAGCGACCCGCGTCGGCCGCCATGGCGCGGTCGAAGTGGTCGAGAGCCCGGCGGCGCCGGGGCCGCTCGCCTTCGGCATCTTCCGCCGCTACGTTGCCTTCCCGCGTGACTTCGCGGAGCGCTACGACCATGACGAGCGCGACCTGGCACTGGCGCACGAACTGGGCCACCACGCCCGCGGCGACCTGATCGCCAATTGGACCGCGCTGATCGTGCTCGCGCTGCACTGGTTCAACCCGATTGCCTGGCGCGCCTTCCGCGCCTTCCGCGCCGACCAGGAACTGGCGAACGACGCCCGCGTGCTGGCCGGGCGCTCCGCGATCGATCGTCATGCCTATGCCTGTGCGATCGTGAAGACCGCGCATGGCGGCAATTTTTCCGCCGCCTGCCACCTCCACGCCGTCGATAATCTGAAAGGACGCCTGAAGATGCTCAACACCTCGCGCCGATCGCGGCGTCGGATCGCCGCCGGGACGGCCTCGGTCGCCGCCATCGTCTGCGCCGGCCTTGGTCTCACCGCCTCTGGCACGCAGGCCGCAGAGCGGATCAAGACCGCGGCGGGAATCGACCTCGACCAGATCGAGGCGGCGATCCCGGCCCCGGCAACGGTGCCGTCGGTGCCCGCCGTGCCGGCCACGCCGCCGGTCGCCGCCGCGAAGATCGACGCCGCCACCGCGGCTGCGGACGCCAAGGCCCCGAAGCGCGATCGCAAGCGGATCGTCATCATGAAGGACGGCAAGGGCACGATCTTCACGGGGGCTGAGGCCGATGCCTATCTGGCCGCGCATCCCGAAGCGATGCCGCCGATGCCGGCGATGCCGCTCATGGCGCCGATGGAGGCGATGAGGAAGATGCCGCCGTCGCGGATGCGCGTGATGGTGCGCCGGATGGACATGCCGCAGGTCAGCTCGACCAATTGCCCGGGTGACAATCTGAACCCCACCGTCATCAACACGCGCGACGGCGGCCAGCGCAAGATCGTGATCTGCACCAACCGCATCGAGGCGCAGGCGAAGCGCGGCGAGGCGATGGCAGCACGCGCCTATGCGATGCAGGTGAATGCCGGCGAGATCCGCCGCAATGCGCTGTCGACCGCGCTGGGCAGCCTCCAGGCGACTCGGGCGCAGATGGCGGCGAACCGGGCGATGGGCGAGGACGCGCGAAAGGAAGTGCTCTCCTCGCTCGACGAATCGATCGCCGAGCTACGCAGCGAGATGGCCAGCAAGGACTGACCTGACGCTTGCTGTCGCTCCGGCTAGAGGCGGGATCGACGGCAAGGGCCAAAAGGCGCCGACGGGGTTGCGCCGCGACGTCTTAGCGGCCATCTGACCTGACGATGGGCGAGTATCCGACCGGCATTGCGATCCAGCTGGAATCGCTGGTCACCCGGATCCTCGCCCCCAATGCGTCCCCCTATACCTATACCGGCACCCAGACCCATCTGGTCGGTACCGAAGATCTGGCGATCATCGATCCCGGGCCCGACGATGCCGCGCATATCGACGCGCTGCTCGCCGCGATTGCCGGCAGGCCGGTTCGCGCGATCGTCATCACCCATCACCACCGCGACCACAGCCCCGCCAGCCGGCCGCTCGCCGCCGCCACCGGTGCGCCGATCGTCGGCGCGGCGCCGGTGCATGTCGCGAGCGACAGCGCGCGGCTCGACGCCGCGTTCGATGCGGCCTACGCGCCGGACCGGGTGCTCGCCGAGGGCGACCGGGTGGCGGGGGAGGGTTGGACGCTGGAGGCGGTCGCGACGCCCGGCCACACCTCCAATCATCTGGCCTTCGCGCTGATCGAGAGCGATGCGCTCTTCTCGGGCGACCACGTCATGGGCTGGGCGACGAGCGTCATCTCGCCCCCCGACGGCGACATGGGCGCCTATATGGCGAGCCTCGAGAAGCTGCTCTCGCGTGACGACCGCGTCTATTATCCGGGGCATGGCGAGGCCGTCGAGGCGCCGCAGCGGCTGGTCCGCGGGATGCTCGGCCACCGCAAGCAGCGCGAGGGGCAGATCCTGCGCCTGCTCCGGGAGGCGCCGCGCGGTCTCGCGACGATGACCGAGCGGATGTACGTCGGGCTCGACGCGCGGCTGATCCCCGCGGCGGAGCGATCGGTGCTGGCGCACCTCTACGACCTGCGCGGCCGCGGGCTGGTGAGCGAGGAGGGCGAGGCATGGCGGATCGCGGCGTGAACGATCCGGGGGCGACGCCGGTGGCGCCGGCCCGGTCGTCGACCGGATCGTTCCTCGGCAAGGCGGCCGGCGTCATCATCCTCCTCGGGCTCGCCATCCTCGTCGGGCTGTGGGGGGTGCAGCGCTACGTCGAGCGCCGCCTGTCACCGGATCCGACCACCGTCGCCAGCGCCAGCCTGCAGGGCCTGCGCGAACAGAATCGCCTGTCCGCCTTTGCCGCGCGGTTCGTCGCGGTCAGCACCTCGCGCCAGTCGCAGCTCGGCCTGTCGACCGAGAAGACGCTGATCATGCCGGGCCTCGTCCGCTACGAGGTCGACCTGGGCAAGCTGACCCAGCGCGATGTCGCCTGGGACCCGGACACCAACGTCCTGTCGGTGCGCTTGCCGCCGATCGAGCTCGACGGGCCGCAGGTCGACCTCACCCAGATCCGCGAATACGGCACCGGCGGCATCCTGTCGCGGCTGACGGATGCGGAGACGCGGCTCGATTCCGCCAATCGCCGCGCGGGTCAGGCCGAGCTCGTCCGCCAGGCGCGCGACGCAACGCCGATGAAGCTGGCCCGGGATGCGACGCGTCGCGCGGTGGAAAGCAGCTTTGCGATGCCGCTGCGCGCCGCCGGGATCGACGCCACCGTGAAGGTGAGTTTCGCCGACGATCCCACGGCATCGACCGAGCGGTGGGACACCAGCCGATCGCTCGAAGAGGTGCTGGGAAACCGGCGTTGAGGCGCGCGCCGCGATCGCCTACGGGGATGCCATGGAACTGACCAACAGCTTCGCCGGGCTCGACCTGCGCGCCGAGATCGAGCGGCTCCGCAAGGAGCGCAACGCCGTCATCCTCGCGCATTATTATCAGAAGCCCGAGCTTCAGGATCTGGCCGATTTCGTCGGCGACAGCCTCGACCTCAGCCGCAAGGCGCAGGCGACCGACGCCGACGTCATCGCCTTTTGCGGCGTGCGCTTCATGGCGGAAACGGCGAAGATCCTCAGTCCCGACAAGATCGTCGTGCTGCCCGACATGGACGCCGGGTGCAGCCTGGAGGACAGCTGCCCGCCCGAGCAGTTCGCCGCCTTCCGCGCCGCGCACCCCGATCACATCGCGCTGACCTACATCAACTGCTCGACCGAGGTGAAGGCGCTCAGCGACATCATCGTCACCTCCTCGTCCGCCGAGACGATCCTCGCGCAGCTGCCGGCGGACCAGAAGATCATCTTCGGCCCGGACCGCAACCTCGGCGGCTACCTCCAGCGCAAGACCGGGCGCGAGCTGTTGCTCTGGCCGGGCGTTTGCATCGTCCACGAGGCGTTCAGCGAGACCGAGCTGATGAAGCTGAAGGCGCAATATCCCGGCGCGCCCGTCGCCGCGCATCCCGAATGCCCGGCGGTGATCCTGGACCATGCCGATTACGTCGGCTCGACGCGCGGCATCCTCGAATATGCGCAAGGCATGGCGGGCGACACGCTGATCGTCGCGACCGAGCCGCACATCATCCACCAGATGGAAAAGGCGATGCCGGGCAAGCGCTTCATCGGCGCACCGGGGGCGGACGGCAATTGCAACTGCAACATTTGCCCGTACATGGCGCTCAACACGATGGAGAAGCTCTACGTCGCGCTACGCGACCTGACGCCGCGGATCGAGATCGATGAATCGCTCCGCGTCAAGGCGAAGACGAGCCTGGATGCGATGCTGGCGATGGCGTCCGCGACCGTCGGACAGGGCGATCTCGGACCGCGGGCAGCTCCGAACCGGGCGGTGCCGGTGACGGGCGACTAAGCGATCAGCGCGCGGCCGCGGCGTCGACGCCGAGCAAGCGGTCGCGCGCCTCGTCGACGTGGATGGCGATCATCGGCATGTCCAGCCGATCGGCGAGCTCGAGAGCCGCTGTCAGCATGCGGTGCAGTTCCGCGGTCGCCGCGCCAATGTCCATGATATATAATTCCCACCCCAAATTCCGAGCGCCAATGCACGACGCGGCATTTGGTTCCGGCTGAAGGACAAAAATGCGATGATCCCCTTCGTTCTGGACGGCTTCGATCGCGACGCCTTCGTGGCGGCGACGCTCGCGGAGGATTGCGGCGACGTGGGGGACATCACTTCGGCGGCGGTCATTCCCGCGGACGCGCGCTTCGCAGGCGTGATGGACAGCCGCGACGGGATCGTCGTGGCCGGCCTCGGGCTCGCCGCGGCCTTCTTCGAGGCGCTGGATCCTGCGGTGCGGGTGACCGCTCTGGTCGCCGATGGCGACCGTGTCGCGCCCGGCAGCGAAGTGATGCGCATCGATGGCGCCGCGCGCGCGATGCTGACCGCCGAGCGTTCGGCGCTCAACACGGTCCAGCATCTCTCCGGCATCGCGACGCTGACCCGCGCCTATGTCGACGCGATCGCGGGAACGGGCGCGATCCTGCTCGATACGCGCAAGACGATCCCCGGCCTCCGGCGGCTGGAGAAATACGCCACCCGCATGGGCGGCGCGCAGAACCATCGCATGGGCCTGTGGGACGCGGCGATGATCAAGGACAATCACGTCGCCGTCGCGGGCGGCGTCGAGGCAGCGGTGCGGCGCGCGGTCGCGGCGGGGATCGAGCGCATCATCGTCGAGGTCGACCGGATCGACCAGATCGCGCCGGCACTGGCCGGCGGGGCGACGCACCTGCTGCTCGACAACATGCCGCCTGCGATGCTGCGCGACGCGGTCGCGCTGGTCGACGGGCGGGTCCCGACCGAGGCGTCGGGCGGCGTCAGCCTCGATACGATCCGCGCGATCGCCGAGAGCGGCGTCACCTACGTGTCCGTCGGGCGACTTACCCAGTCCGCGCCCGCCGCGGATATCGGCCTCGATTGCGCCTTGGCGTGACGGCCGCCGCCCGGCTAGGCTGGCGCCTTATCCGCGTGGGGGACATGCCATGACAAAACCGCCGTCGATCGCCCGTTTCGAACAATTCTACTGGGCGTCTGTCATCCTGGGGCTGATCAATGCCGCGGTGAATTGGCGGGCGTCGCAGGCGGCGCTGGCGGCCAATCCCATGCTGGCGAACGCGACGTGGTTCCTGCCGCTCGCGCAGGCGATCGGCCTCGGCATCGCGGTGCTGCTGTGGTTCTTCATCGTCCGCCGGCCGAGCGTCGTCGCCAAATGGGTCCAGGTGGTGTTCGCGGCGTTCGGCGCGTTCGGCATCCTGTCCGCGCTGTTCCTGCTCGTGGCGGGTCGTGCGCCCGCGGCGCTGCCAGTGATCCTCGGCATCGTCGCCAACGGGCTCTACATCGCCGCCGCGGTCATGCTGTTCAAGCCGGACGCCAAGGCGTGGTTCGGCGAAGGGCTGGACGAGGACGATCTGGACGCGCCGCAGCTATGATCGCGCGGCTAGCCTGCACGATCGCCGCGCTGGCGGCGCCGGCTCTTGCCCAGGCCCAGGCGTATCGCTGCACCGCCCCCGCCACGGTGGAACGACCGCGGCCCGATCTGCCGAGCGACACGCAGCCGCGCCGGCTGCTGCCGATCGGCGGCTATACCTTGGCGATCACCTGGGCACCGCAATATTGCCATGAGCACAGCCGCGACGCCTCGGCACGGTTCCAGTGCGGCAGCGGCAATCGCTTCGGCTTCACGTTGCACGGCCTGTGGCCGGACGGCGTCGGCAAGGACTGGCCGCAATATTGTCAGGCGACGCCGCTGCTGTCGCGTGCGGTGATCGCCCGCAACCTGTGCGCGACGCCGTCCGCCCAGTTGCTGCAGCACGAATGGGCAAAGCACGGCACCTGCATGCTGGGGATGCGCCCCGAGCGCTATTTCGAACGCTCGACCGGCCTTTACGCCAAGCTGCGCTACCCGGACATGGACGCGCTGTCGCGCAAGCCGCTGACCGCAGGCGGTCTGGCGGAAGCGTTCGCCGCCGCCAACCCGGGCCTGAGCGCCGAGATGATGCGGATCACGGCGAACCGCCAGGGCTGGCTCGACGAGATCTGGCTGTGCCTGGACACAGCCTTTCGCTACCAGCGCTGCCCTGCGCATCAGGGCGGGCTGGCACCGGCGGCGAGCGTCAAGATCTGGCGCGGCGCGCGGTAGGTCGGATCGGCATCCAATCCTCCCCCTGGCGGGGGAGGACGATCAAAGCTCGTCATCCTGCGTGTAGGTACCGGTCATGCGTTCCGGCGGTCGTCAGCCGACGATCGTCGCCGTCGCGGGGTGATAGCGATCGAGATGCTTGCGGATCATGCGGATGTTGCGGGTGTTCGACCGGAAGAAGAAGTCCGGGACCGCCCCGACGAAGGGGATGAGCCCCAGCGCCCAATCGATGCCGACGTTGCCGAACATGCGCGTCATCTGCCATTTCGACATGCCGAGGTTGCGCGCCTCCCACACCAGCCAGGCGCCGACCAGCGCCGCGACCGTGCTGCCCGCGACGGGGATGAGGTCGAGCAGCACGTCCATGCCGAGCTTGCGGTTGGTGCCGGGGATGGTGAACAGCCCCTCCATGACCCGCTCCATCGCCTCCAGCCGGACGCGTACGGCGGCGGGATCGCGGCCGACCGGCAGGGACTGCAACAGCGGACGGACGTCCATGGGGCGGGTGGTGCCGGTCGTGCTCATGTCGAACTAGGTGGGATCGTCACGCAGCCTGTTCAACGGGTGCCACGCGCGCGTGTTCGGCCGCCACTGGCGCAGCCGCATCGCGACGAGCGACCAGCGCAGCGGCCGCGCCAGCGGGATGAAGGGCGTGTCGGTCGCCAGCGCGGCATCGGCGGCAGCGATCAGGCGCGACCGCTCGGCGAGCGTCGGCGCGTCGCGCGCCGCGATCAACAGCCGCCCGGCCTCGTCGCCGCACAAGGCGCAGGCGTTGGCGAGATACCAGCGCGCGCTGTCATAGGGGGCGACGAGATCGACGAGGCGCAGATCGGCATCGGCGCGCGGCGCCACCCGTTCGCTGGTGATGCCGGCGCCGAGCAGCGAGGCGGCGATCTGCGCATAGACGAGCGTCGCGCCGGGACCGGCCGGCATCGCGATACGCAGGTGAACGGGACTGCCCCAGGCCGCCACCGCGGCGCGCGCCTGTTCCGTGCGCTGATCGGGGGTGAGCAGCGACCATCCGGGCAGCGCCGGCGGGGCGGCGGAATCGAGCGTGTCGGGCAGCAGACGCTCGGCGGGCTCCCATCCTGCCATCACCGCGCTCGTCAGCGCCGTCCGGTCGATCGCGCCGCTGATCGCCGCGCGGTTGCGCGCATCGGCGAGGAAGCCGTCGCGATGGAGGATTGCGAGGCCGAACAGCCCGGCGGCGGGGTCGAGGCGGATGTTGGCCGGGGCGACGGCGGCATAGCCGACTAGCGGCCAGTCCGCGAAGGTGCCGCCCGCGACATAGTCCGACTGGCGCGCGGCGAAGCGGACGATCGCGCGCGCGGCGCGTTCGCCGATCAGCCGCACGTCCTGTTCGGGCTGGGGACGACGCTGGTCGTCGGGATCGGCGCGGCCGGGGTCGAAGGCGGGGCGGAGCAGGAGGCTGCGGCCCGCGCGGGCGATCCGGAGCGGACCGGCGCCCCCGCTGCCCATGCTCCCGCCATCCGCCCGCCAGAGGGCGAGTTCGGGCTGGGCGAACAGCTTCAGCAGATCGGGGCGCGGGCGTTGCAGCCGCACCTCGATCACCTGCGGGGTCATGGTGACGATCTCGTCGACCGCGGTGAGGAACGGCGCGAGCGGGTTGCGTGATCCGGGCGCGAGTTGACGGCGCAGGTGCGCGACGACCTGTTCGGCCTGGACGCGGCTGCCGTCGCTCCACTGCGCCTCGCGCAGGCGGAAGATGTAGCTCATGCCCTGGTCGATGACGATCCAGCGTTCGGCGAGGCCGGGTTCGATCTGTCCGCTCGCATCGAACCGCACCAATCCCTCTGCGGTCGCGTCGAGCAGCAGCCGGGTAGGCGTGTCGGGCCGACTGCGCGCCGGATCGGCGAAACGCGGTGGCTCGCCGATCGCGCTGACGATCACCGGGCCCGAGTCGGGCCGCTGACCGCAGCCGGCAGCCGCTACGGCGAGGAGGAGGGGGATGAGGCTGGTGCGGACGGCGGGACTCGAACCCGCACTCCAGGGGAAGCCGATTTTAAGTCGGCTGCGTCTACCGGTTTCGCCACGTCCGCACACGGTCGCACGACAAGCGCAGCGGGGAGCGGGCGTCAAGCCGGCATTGCAGCAGCGCTGCGTCAGGCGACGTTGAGGCGCGCGCGCATTTCCTTGCCCGGCTTGAAATAGGGGACGCGCTTGGCATCCACTTCGACCGTTTCGCCGGTACGCGGATTGCGGCCGATCCGCGCATCGCGTGCGCGGGTCGAAAAGGCACCGAAGCCGCGCAGTTCCACGCGTCCGTTCGACGCGAGCCGGCGCGTGATCTCGTCGAAGAAGGTCGACACGATCCCTTCGACGTCTTGCGTCGAGAGGCCGGGGTTATGATGGCACAGCTTTTGAACGAGTTCGGATCGGATCATCGTAAGGTCCCCACCCAAGCATAGGTGACGCGCGCTTGATACGGATCAAGAGCCGCTCCGTATAGGCCCGAATCGAACATACGAGAAAAAAGACGGGCCGAAGCATAGAATGCTCCGGCCCGCTTATCATAGGTTACTTCTTTTCTGCGTCGGACCGTGCCTTCAATGCTTCGCCGAGGATGTTGCCGAGCGTCGCACCCGAATCAGACGAACCATATTGCGCAACGGCCTGCTTCTCTTCGGCGATCTGCATCGCCTTGACCGAGAAGGTCGGCTTCTTCGACCGGTCGAAGCCGGTGACCATCGCGTCGAACTTCTGGCCGACCTGGAAACGCTCCGGACGCTGCTCGTCGCGATCGCGGCCGAGGTCGGTGCGCTTGATGAAGCCGGTGGGACCGTCGTCGCCCTGCTGCACTTCGAGGCCCGCGTCGCGGACTTCGAGGACGGTGACGGTGACGACCGCGTTCTTGTTGAGGCGATCGCCGCCCGCGCTCGCGCCGCCGACCGACGGGCCGCCACGCTCGAGCTGCTTCATGCCGAGGCTGATGCGCTCCTTCTCGGCGTCGATGTCGAGCACGACCGCCTGCACGGTCTCGCCCTTGCGGTGCAGGTTGAGGGCATCCTCACCCGACACGCCCCAGGCGATGTCCGACATGTGGACCATGCCGTCGACGTCGTTGTCCAGACCGATGAACAGGCCGAACTCGGTCGCGTTCTTGACTTCGCCCTCGACGGTCGAACCGATCGGATGGGCGGCGGCGAACGCTTCCCACGGGTTGTTCTGCGCCTGCTTGAGGCCGAGGCTGATGCGACGCTTGTCCTCGTCGACCTCGAGCACGACGACATCGACTTCCTGCGAGGTCGAGACGATCTTGCCCGGATGGACGTTCTTCTTGGTCCAGGACATTTCCGACACGTGGACGAGGCCCTCAATGCCCGCTTCCAGTTCGACGAACGCACCATATTCGGTGATGTTCGTGACGCGGCCCGACAGCTTCGCGCCGACCGGATACTTGGCCGATGCGCCATCCCACGGATCGGACTCGAGCTGCTTCATGCCGAGGCTGATGCGCTGCGTGTCCTTGTTGATGCGGATGATCTGCACCTTCACGGTGTCGCCGATCGCGATCATCTCCGACGGGTGATTGACGCGCTTGTACGACAGGTCGGTGACGTGCAGCAGGCCATCGATGCCGCCCAGGTCGACGAACGCACCGTAATCGGTGATGTTCTTGACGACGCCGTCGATGATCTGACCCTCGGCGAGGCTCTGGATCAGGCCCGAACGCTGCTCGGCGCGGGTCTCTTCCAGCACGGCGCGACGGCTGACGACGATGTTGCCGCGCTTGCGGTCCATCTTCAGGATCTGGAACGGCTGCGGGATGTCCATCAGCGGCGTGACGTCACGCACCGGACGGATATCGACCTGGCTGCCCGGCAGGAACGCGACGGCGCCCGACAGGTCGACGGTGAAGCCGCCCTTGACGCGGCCGAAGATCACGCCCTCGACGCGGGCGGTCTTGCTGAATTCGAGCTCCAGCTTGTCCCAGGCGGCCTCGCGGCGGGCGCGGTCGCGGCTGAGCATCGCTTCGCCATGCATGTTCTCGACGCGGTCGACATAGACTTCGACTTCGTCGCCGACCTTCAGGTCGGCCTTCTGGCCCGGCGCGGCGAATTCGCGCAGCGGCACGCGGCCTTCGGACTTCAGGCCGACGTCGATGACGGCGAGGTCGTTCTCGATCGCGGTAACGGTGCCGTGGACGACACGGCCTTCGAAGCTGTCGGCACCGCCGAACATGTCATCGAGCATCGCGGCGAAATCGTCGCGGGTAGGTGCGGGCTGGGTAGCCATAGGGTTAGAGTGTCCTCAAAATGATGTTTCCGGCCAAGCGGTTGGTTCCGCTGGTCTTGGCTGAAAACGCCGCGGCGACCCCATGTCGGTCGCGGCATCCGTCGATCAGGCGTGTGGAGGATTGCGATGCGCCAATTGCGAAAAGGGCGCAGGCGGCAACGCCGACCCACGCCTTCCTCCGCGAGCGCCTGCCCGCCGGACGGGCGGCGCATAGGCCAACCGGACCGTTTTGGCAAGGTGCGCCGAGCGCCATCGATGTCGGGGGCGTCGCCTTCGGCACGAGAACCGGGAAGGCGACGATGCTGGTGACCCCTACGGGAATCGAACCCGTGTTTCAGCCGTGAAAGGGCCGCGTCCTAACCGCTAGACGAAGGGGCCAGCGGGGGTGCTGCTAGGGGAGGGGCGCGGATCGGTCAAGCGGACTTTTTCGCACTCAATCCGCCCATGCCGCATCTTCGAGGTGGAGCTCGGCGGCCGGGCGGCTGCCCCAGTCGTCGAGCTTCGCGCGGCCCGCGAGCCACAATCGGCGATGCGGCGCGGCGCCGAGCAGCGCCTGGCCGAGCGCGGTGTCGGCGGCGCGAAAGGCGACCGCCTTGAAGCTGCGGCCGTCCTCGCCCGCCACGATCGCGCGGACGTGGCCGTTGCCGACGACATCGGCCTTGACGATGCGCACCGGCCCGGCAGCGATACGCGGTGCGGGCCAGCCCATGCCGTAGGGGCCGCCGACCTCGAGCGATTCGACGAGGGCGGGGTTGATGCCGCCGGGCGCGAGCACGGTATCGACCAGCAGCGCGCGCTCGCCGATCGCACGATCGACCGCGGCGGCGAGGCGGTCTTCGAGGAAGTCGGCGAATGCGTCGATCCGGTCGGCCGCGACCGTCAGGCCGGCGGCCATGGCGTGGCCGCCGCCGGCGACGAGCAGGCCGTGCTCCTTGGCGGCGAGCACCGCCGCGCCGAGATCGACGCCGGCGATCGAGCGGCCCGAGCCCTTGCCGAGGCCGTCCTCGCCGATCGCGATGACGATCGCCGGGCGGCCGAGCTTTTCCTTAAGGCGCCCGGCGACGATGCCGATCACGCCGGGATGCCAGCCTTCGCCCGCCACCACGGCGATGCGGCGGCCCGCGTCGATTCGCGTATCCGCCGCCTGCTGCACCCCCGTCTCGATCTCGCGGCGTTCCTCGTTGAGCCGGTCGAGTTCCTCGGCGATCACTTGCGCCTCGTCGGGATCGCGGGTGGTGAGCAGGCGCACGCCGAGATCGGCGCGGCCGACGCGGCCGCCGGCGTTGATCCGGGGGCCGAGCGCGAAGCCGAGGTCGCTGCACGTCGGCGCGCGGGTGAGGCGGGAGGCGGAGATCAGCGCGGCGAGGCCGATGTTGCGCCGCTGCGCCATCACCTTCAGCCCTTGCGCGACGAAGGCGCGGTTGAGCCCGCGTAGTTGCGCGACGTCGGCGACCGTGCCCAGCGCCACCAGGTCGAGATGGTCGATCAGCCGCGGCTCCGGCCGCGCGGTGAAGAAACCCCGGCCGCGCAGCGTGCGGATCAGCGCCGCGGCGAGCAGGAAGCAGACACCGACCGCGGCGAGATGGCCGTGCGCGGCACCTTCATCCTCATCGAGCCGGTTGGGGTTCACCAGCGCATGCGCGCGCGGCAAGGCGGCGGCGCATTTGTGATGGTCGACCACGACGACATCGACCGGATGGGCGTGGGCGATCGCCAGCGCCTCGAACGCCTGCGCGCCGCAATCGACGGTGACGATCAGCGAGGCGCCCTCGCTCGCCAGCCGGACGAGCGCGTCGCCCGACGGGCCGTATCCCTCCAGCAGCCGGTCAGGGATATAGGCGCGCGCCTCGACCCCCAGGTCGCGCAACACCAGGATCATCAACGCCGCCGAGGTGGCGCCATCGACGTCATAGTCGCCGAACACCGCGATCTGCTCGCCGCGCTGCACCGCATCGGCGAGCCGTTCGGCGGCGCGGTCCATGTCGCGGAACACCGAGGGGTCGGGCATGAAGCCGCGGATCGAAGGCGCGCGATGCTGGTCGAGCGCCTCGCGCGGGGCACCGCGGGCGAGCAGCAGCTGGGTGACGAGGTCGTCGGCGCCGAAGCCGTCGCGCGCATCGGCGGCGAGGCGGCGCCACTGCCAGGGCTGGCCGAGGATCGAGGAGGTTACGCCGAGTACGGGGGTCATGCCGCAGCGCATCTACTGCACCGGCGGCGCAGCGGCAAACCGCCATCCCCTTCGACACCGGGCTAGGCTGCGCTTATATCCACGGGCAATGGACGATTCCTTCGATCTAGGCGAACCGCCGCAGCCTGCGGCACCGGCGACCCCCTACCGCGTGCTCGCGCGCAAATACCGACCCCAGACGTTCCGCGAGCTGATCGGGCAGGACGCCATGGTCACGACGCTGGGCAATGCGATCAAGCGCGACCGGCTGGCGCACGCCTTCCTGATGACCGGCGTCCGCGGGGTTGGCAAGACGTCCACCGCGCGGCTGATCGCCAAGGCGCTCAACTGCATCGGTCCGGACGGGCAGGGAGGCCCGACGATCGATCCGTGCGGCCAATGCGAGCCCTGCCGGGCGATCGCCGAGGGACGCCATATCGACGTGATCGAGATGGACGCCGCCAGCCATACCGGCGTCGACGACGTACGCGAGATCATCGACGCGGCGCGCTACGCCGCGGTCTCGGCGCGCTACAAGATCTACATCGTGGACGAGGTCCACATGCTCTCCAAGAACGCGTTCAACGCGCTGTTGAAGACGCTCGAGGAGCCGCCCGCGCACGTCAAATTCCTGTTCGCCACCACCGAGGTGAACAAGGTGCCGATCACGGTCCTGTCGCGCTGCCAGCGGTTCGACTTGCGCCGCATTTCCGCCGAGCAGCTGGCCGCGCATTTCGCCTTTGTCTGCGGCGAGGAAGGGGTCGAGGCGGAGGCCGAGGCGCTGATGCTGATCGCCCGAGCGGCGGAAGGGTCGGCGCGCGACGGCCTGTCGATCCTCGACCAGGCCATCGCGCATGCCGGGCTGGAGGGCGGCGGCGTCACCGCCGGCGCGGTGCGGCAGATGCTCGGCCTGTCCGATCGCGGGGCGGTGCGCGACCTGCTCGCCCTGGTGCTGGCCGGGGATGCCGCCGGCGCACTCGCCAGCCTGCGGCGGCAATATGACTATGGCGTCGACCCGCAGTCGGTGTTGCGATCGCTGCTCGAGACGGTGCACGGCGTCACGCTGGCCAAGGTCGGTACCGCGGAGGATCCGGCGCAGGCGGTCGAGGAGCGTGCCGCGCGCGCCGAATGGGCGGCGAAGCTATCCTTCCCCGCGCTGCACCGGCTGTGGCAATTGTTCCTCAAGGGCCATGACGAGGTCGCCAAGGCGGCGCTGCCGATCGAGGCGGCGGAAATGGCGCTGCTGCGCGCGATCCACGCCTCGACCTTGCCCGATCCCGGCGAGCTCGCGAAGGCGATCGCGAGCGGCAAGATCGCCGCCGCGCCCGCCATACCTGCCGCCGCCGCACCGCCGCCGGCAGCGCCGGTCGCCGCCGAGCGCCCCGCGGCCCCGGCCGATTTCCCGGGGTTGGTCGCGCTGCTGGAGGACAACGGGCATCATGCCGTCGCCGCGCAGCTCAGCAACGGCGCGCGCGTCGTCCGCTACGCCGCCCCCGAACTGACGCTCAGCGGATCGCGGCCGATGTCGGCGGACACGCTGCGCGATGCCGCCGACGCGCTCAAGAAGGTGACCGGCCAAATGTGGAAGATCGCCTTGGAGGACGCGCCCGGCGCGCCTACCTTGCGCGAACAGGCCAAGGCGGACGAAGAGGCGACGCGGCAGGCGATCCTCGACACGCCGCTGGTGAAGGCGGCCTTTGCCGCCTTCCCGGAGGCGGAACTGGAAAGCTGGCCGGGCAAACGGAGTATCGTATGAAGAACCTCGATGAAATCCTCGCGATGGCGCAGAACGTCCAGAGCGAATTGCAAAAGGCGCAGGACCAGCTCGACACGATCGAGGTCGAGGGCGTCTCGGGCGGTGGGCTCGTCAAGGTGAAGGCGAGCGCCAAGGGCCGGATCATCAACATCGCCATCGACGATTCGCTGATCGAGGTCAGCGAGAAGCAGATGCTGGAGGACCTGCTGGCGGCGGCCTTCAACGACGCGCGCGCCAAGGCAGATGCCGCCTCGGGCGCCGAAATGTCGAAGATGACCAGCGGCTTGCCGCTGCCGCCGGGCTTCAAGCTGCCGTTCTGATCGGTCGTTACGTTCTGGGAACAAGGCTCGCCGATATCGCGTTGCTGCCTCCACAATAACGACAGGAGGCGCTATCATGGTTGAGGAACGGATCGTCGAAACCCCGAGCGGCTCGACCCATACGACGACGGTGGTAGAGCGCAGCGGCGGTGGGGGCGGCGTGGCGATCGCGATCGTGCTGCTGATCGCGGTGCTGATCGGCGGCTATTTCCTCTTCGTCCACCAGGGCAGCGAGACCGCCAAGAACAACGCGATCACCTCGGCGGCGAAGAGCGTCGAGAAGACCGCCGACAAGGCAGGCGGCGCGATCGACGGCGCCACGAAATAACCTTTGGGCTCCTGCGAACGCAGGAGCCTAAGGTTTCAGGCGCAGCGGATTTCGATCCTGGGCTCCTGCCTGCGCAGGAGCACGGAAGATGTCGTGGCGGCCTTAGAGTTGTTTTTGACCAGGCATGGTCAACCTCACCCTTCGCCGCCTTCGGCGTCTTTTCCCTCCCCCGATGGGAGGGAGGGAGGCGCGAAGGGTGCCCATGAAAGTACCACTTTCATGGGTGCGCGCAGCGCCGGAAGGGTGAGGGTGACCACGCGTGATCCAGATCGACTGGATCAGTTGCCTTACTTCAAACACGCATCCAGGCCGCTGCGCCGCACGACGCCGACGTAGCGCGACAGCGCGTTGCCGTGCCGCCGGACGAATCCGTGCGGATCAATCGCGGCGCGCTTCTTGGGCAGCGGCAGCACGGCGGCGATGCGACCCGCCTCGGTGGGCGACAGATGCGTCGCGTCGTGGTTGAAATAGCGGATCGCCGCCGCGTCCGCGCCATAGGTGCCGATCCCTGTCTCCGCGACGTTGAGATAGACCTCCATGATCCGGCGCTTGCCCCACAATGTCTCGATCAGCACGGTGAAATAGGCCTCGAACGCCTTGCGCAGATAGCCGCCGCCCTGAAACAGGAAGACGTTCTTGGCGGTCTGCTGGCTGATCGTCGAGCCGCCGCGCAGCCGCTTGCCCTGCGCGTTGCTGTAGGCCGCGCTGGCGATCCCCTTCCAGTCGAAGCCGTGATGCTCGCAGAAGCGCGCGTCCTCGCCCGCGATCGCGGCGCGGGCCATGTCGGGGTCCATCTTCGACAGCGGCATCCACTGTTTGGTGACGCTGCGGCCGGCGAGGAGATCGCCGGCCATCGTCCAGGTGAACGGCACCGGCACGAAGCGATAGATCCCGACCCACAGCACAGTGACGATCACGAAGATCAGGCCGATTTTGGCAAGGATGCGGACGATGCGAAGCATGCGCGCTTCTACGGTGCGCTCGCGGCGCCCTTCAAGCCCAGGATTGCCTCGGCCGCGGCGATGCCGGTCGCATGGGCGCCGTGCGCGGTCGAGAAGTCGCTGATGGAGCAGGCTTCGCCGGCGAAGAAGAGGCGATCGTCGACCGGCGCGGCGAGGATCGCCCGTTCGCCGGCGCGGCCGATGTCGGCGTGACTGTAGCTACCGTGGATATGCGGCGCCTCGCGCCAGCGGGTCGCGGCGAGCGGGGCAAGGCGGCGGCGCCAGTCGGAGCCGAGCAGGTTCACCAGCTCGGCGGTGGCGAAATCGATGGCGGCGGCGCGATCCGGCATCGCCTCCGCGCACGACCCGCCGAAGAAGCTCTCGACGATCGGCAGGCCGAACGGCGACAGCCGGTGGCTGGCGGTGCAGGCGCTGTGCGGGTTGCCGGTGAGATGCGCGTGCGCCGGCCATTCGGGCCGGTCGACCGCGAGATAGACCTTGTCTGCGAGCCCGAGCGGCAGCGCCGCCGCCGCGTCGTGCTTGGCGGGCAACGGCGGATCGAAGCGGATCGCGGCATAGGCGGTGGTGGGGATGGCGAGGATCACCCGGTCCGCCTCGATCGTGCCCGCGGAGGTCGCCAGCCGGATCGTGCGCCCGGCGTGATCGATGCGCGTGACCGCGGTATCGAGGCGAAGCGGCACGCCCGCCGCATGATCGACGATCAGGCGACCGTAACCCGACGGGATCGCCCAATTGTCCTCGGTCGCCGCATCTTCATACGCCGCCCAATCGTGCAGCGACACGCGGGCGAGCGGCGCACCGTTGGCATAGCCGGAAATGGCGTCGATCATCGGCCGCCAGGGATCGTCCTCCGCGACGAAGTCGGACAGCGGGCGATCGGGACCGGTCAGCGCCGCATGCGCCGCGGCCTCGAAGCGCTCGTACGCCGCGCCGAACGCGCGATGATCATCGGGTGGGAAACCGAGGTCCCGCCACTGCACGCCCCAATGCGGCGAGGACCGGTCGATCGGCACCCCGCGCCGTTCGGCGATGGCGGTCCAGGGATTGCGCGCGGCGGAATGCAGCCAGCCGCAGCCGAAATCGACCGCGATGGGGACGCCCTCGCTACCACCACCCCTACTACCCCGGCGAAGGCCGGAGTCCAGGTCGACGACGCCGACCGTGGCGAACGGCACATCGCCGCCTGGGCCTTCCCATCTGGGCCCCGGCCTTTGCCGGGGTGGTGGGGAGGGGGTGGACGTAGGGGCGGGGTCCCGTGCGGTTCCCCAATCCGGCAGCACCAGCGTCTCCGTCCGCGCGCGCCCGCCCAGCCGAACACCGGCTTCGAGCAGCAGCACCGCCGACCCCGCGTCGTGCAACCGCCGCGCGGCGGCGATGCCGGCCGCACCGCCGCCGACGACGACCGTCAGCCCGATCGGGGCCGGCACGGTCAGGCGGCGGCGAGCAGGCGCTTTTCGCCGGCGATCCGCATCATCGCCTTTTGCAGCTTCTCGAACGCGCGAACCTCGATCTGGCGGACGCGTTCGCGGCTGACGCCGTAGACCTGGCTCAGCTCCTCCAGCGTCTTGGGATCGTCGGTCAGGCGCCGCTCGGTCAGGATGTGCTTCTCGCGGTCGTTGAGGTCGTCCATCGCGCTGACCAGCATGTCGTGGCGGACGTCCGCCTCCTGCTGATCGGCGACGACGGCGTCCTGCAACGGCGCGTCGTCCTGCAGCCAATCCTGCCACTGGCCCTCGCCGTCCTCGCGCATCGACACGTTGAGCGACGTGTCGCCGCCCATCGCCATGCGGCGGTTCATGCTGACGACGTCGCTTTCGGCGACGCCAAGGTCGGTGGCGATCTTGGTGATGTGCTCGGGCTTGAGGTCGCCGTCCTCGAACGCGTCGAGCTTCGACTTCATGCGCCTCAGGTTGAAGAACAGCTTCTTCTGCGCCGCCGTGGTGCCCATCTTTACGAGGCTCCACGAGCGCAGGATGTACTCCTGGATCGACGCGCGGATCCACCACATCGCGTAGGTGGCGAGGCGGAAGCCCCGGTCCGGCTCGAACTTCTTCACGCCCTGCATCAGGCCGATGTTGCCCTCACTGATGAGCTCCGACGTCGGCAGGCCGTAGCCGCGATAGCCCATCGCGATCTTGGCGACGAGGCGCAGGTGGCTGGTGACGAGCTGCGCCGCCGCCTCCGTGTCGCCATGCTCCTGGAAGCGCTTGGCGAGCATATATTCCTGCTCGGGCTGCAGGATCGGGAATTTCTTGATCTCGGCGAGGTAGCGGTTGAGGCTCTGCTCTCCGCCGAGTGCAGGGAT
>JBKBTU010000699.1:0-507 GCA_046290715.1 Sphingomonas sp.
CAGGATCGCCAGCTCGCCGCCCGGCACCCGGCCATGCGCGCGCGCGAATTCCGCGACCGTCGCGCCCGCCAGCACCTCGATCGCCGCCTCCGCCAGCCGGGCATAACCCGCCGCGGCATCGAGCGGATCGGCGGCGCCCGACACGACCTGCGCGCCCAATGCGAAGCGTTTCTCGCCGACGATCCGGCGAACGGTGTCGAGGGTCGCCTGATAGTCGCGCGCCTCGCCAGCGCGCAGCTCGGTCGCGAGGGCGTCGACGCTGCCGAGCGGCTCGAATGCGCTCGCGTCGATCAACCAGTCGATCAGTTCGGGACGCGCGGCCAAGGCATCGGCAAGCGGCGCAGCGTGGCTGAGGATCGTCGCCAGCAGCGTGGCAAGACCGGGCCGTGCTTCGAGCAGCCGCAGGATGTTGATCGCGCTCGACAGCCGTTCGAGCAGGATGTCGAGCCGAAGCAGCGCCGCCGCCGGATCGGGCGCACCGGCGAGCGCCGGCATCAGTACCGGCAG
>JBKBTU010000700.1:0-506 GCA_046290715.1 Sphingomonas sp.
CCTCGCCCCCGGCGATTTCTTCGCGATGGGTCCGGCGCTGTCGGCAACCCCGGTGCTGGCGCATATCGATCCCACCATCACCGAACATCTCGGCAAGACCCCGGAACTGCGTGCCGCCGCGTCCGTCGATGCCGACGAGGCGGCGAAGCTGCTCGATCTCGCGGGCCTGGCCGAGGTCGCGGACCACGGCCCCGCCATCGCCCTCAAGGGCACGCGCGCGCTCGACGCGTTCCTGCTCGATCCCGCTGCGACCGACGCGGCCGCGATCATGGACGCGCTGAAGCGCATCTCCCCCAACGCCAGCACCGCGCGCGACCTCGCACGGCACCTGTCGCTCGACGCCGAGCGCACCGACCGCGCGCTCAACCTCCTGTCGGCGATCGCCGCGGTCGACACCATGCCCAAGGGCGACGACCGCATCGCCCGCCTGCATGCACGGCTGCGCGCGCGGCTGAGCGACGTCGCCGTGGTGTCGCTGTGACCGACCTCGCGCCCGATATCGTCGA
>JBKBTU010000701.1:0-506 GCA_046290715.1 Sphingomonas sp.
CGTCGGCCACGGTGGACAGGGCGCGGATCCGCTCGCGCGACAGCGGCCGGCCGCCGTTGCGCACCAGGGCGTGCAGCAGGTCGAAATCGGCGCTGGACAGGGGCGCCAGTCGCCCGTCGGGCGCCGTCAGGGCGCGCGCGGCGATGTCCAGCGACCAACCGGAGAAGTCCGCGTGGCGGCCTTCGATCCTGTCCCGGTCAGGGCCGGCGCGGCGCAGGACCGTGCGGATGCGGGCCACCAGTTCGCGCGGCTCGAACGGCTTGGCCATATAGTCGTCGGCGCCCATCTCCAGCCCCACGATGCGGTCGATCGGATCGCCGCGCGCGGTCAGCATAATGACCGGGGTGCGCGACGTGGCCCGGATGGCGCGGCACAGGCTCAGTCCGTCTTCGTCGGGCAGGTTCAGGTCCAGCACCACCAGATCCACCGGTCCGGCCTCCAGCGCGGCCCGCATCGCCCGTCCGTCGGCGGCCTTCACCGTGCGAAACCCGTGCTGGTCCAGGTGT
>JBKBTU010000702.1:0-506 GCA_046290715.1 Sphingomonas sp.
AGCGCCGCGCCAAGCTGGTGCAAAAGAACGCGACGACCGATCGCATCCGCGATTTCCTGTCCTCGCTCAAGGTGCTGCAGGATTCGCAGGTCAAGACTGCGCAGATCAAGCTGATGCAGGCCGGCATCCGGTCCAAGGATTATGCCGTCGCGGTCATTTTCGGTCGCCTGGTCCTGCCGATCGTGATCGGCGGAACGATGGTGTTCCTGGTCTATGGCACCGAAATGTTTGCCGACTGGACCCCACTCAAGGCCTATGGCCTGGTCGCGGGCAGCGCGATCCTGAGCTACAAGGCACCGGACATCTACCTCAAGAACAAGATCCAGAAGCGCTCCGACGCGATTCGCAAGGGCATTCCCGACGCGCTCGACCTGCTGGTGATCTGTGCCGAAGCGGGACTCACCGTCGACGCGGCATTTGGCCGTGTCGCCAAGGAACTGGGCAAGGCCTATCCGGAGCTGGGCGAGGAATTCTCGCTGACCGCGATCGAGCTCGGTTTCCTGACC
>JBKBTU010000703.1:0-506 GCA_046290715.1 Sphingomonas sp.
GTTACAGAGCCGTACGGACACGGACGTGCGCTGCGGCAGCAGTAGCAGCAGCAGCGGCAGCAGCAGCGGAGAGAGACGGAAGGTACAGCAACAGGCAGCAGGCGACGTCGGCGGTCGCCGCGGACGGCGCGTCACTGCGCGCGGGTCGCCTCGCGGACGATGTCGTCGACGCTCAAGACGCCGGCGGGCGTCGCGCCGGTCGCCGCCGCCACCGCGACGCGCGCCAGGTCGTCGCGCTCGACCCGCATCGCGAACACGCCGACCGCATCGTCGGCGCGTTGCCGCTGTTCCACGTCTTCGCCAACACCTGCGTGCTCAACCGCACCGTGCTGAACGGCGGCGAGATCGTGATGCTGCCGCGCTTCGAGGCGGTGGCAGCGCTGAAGGCGATCACCCGCACCAAGGTCACCGCCCTGCCCGGCGTGCCGACGATGTACCAGGCGCTGCTCGACAACCCGCAGATCGCGCACACCGATTTTGCATCCTTGCGCGCCTGCATCTCGGGT
>JBKBTU010000704.1:0-506 GCA_046290715.1 Sphingomonas sp.
GCATGCCGGCTACGCGCTCGGCTTTGCGACCTACTGCCTGATGGTCATTACCGATTATTTCGACGGTTACCTTGCCCGGTCGCGCGGCACCGTGTCGAAGCTCGGCGTGTTCCTCGATCCGATCGCCGACAAGATCATGGTGGCTTCGGTCATCCTGATCCTGTGCGCCAAGGAATTGATCCCCGGCGTCCACATGATCGCCGCGCTGGTGATCCTGCTGCGCGAGATCGCGGTTTCCGGCTTGCGGGAGTTTCTGGGCGGGATCCAGGTGTCGGTCCCGGTGTCGGCGCTGGCCAAGTGGAAGACTGCCCTGCAGCTGACCTCGCTGGGCGGATTGATCCTCGCCGGGGCGTTGCCGGAATGGGGATGGGTGCATGACACCAGCCTGGCGATGCTGTGGGCGGCGGCGGCGCTGACGCTGATCACCGGGTGGGATTATCTGCGTGTCGGCCTGCGGCACATGGACAGCTGATGCGGTTGCTGTACTTCGCCTGGGTGCGCGAGAC
>JBKBTU010000705.1:0-505 GCA_046290715.1 Sphingomonas sp.
GCTGATCCGCGCCGGGCGTGGCTTTGGCAAGACGCGCGCCGGGAGCGAATGGGTCAACCAGCTGGCGCTGGATGAACCCGAGGGGCGCTTTGCGCTGGTCGGGGCGAGCCTGGACGAAGTGCGGCGGGTGATGATCGAGGGGCAGTCGGGGTTGATCGCGACGGCGCGGTCCGACCGGCAGCCGGTGTGGAAGGCGAGCGCGCGCGAGCTGCACTGGCCATCGGGCGCGGTGGCGTTTGCCTATTCGGCGGAATCGCCCGAGGGGCTGCGCGGGCCGGAGCATCATGCCGCCTGGGCCGATGAGCTGGGCAAATGGGGGCGCCGGGGCGATGCGGCGTGGGACAATCTGGTGATGGGATTGCGGCTGGGCGAGCGGCCGCGCGTGCTGGTGACGACGACGCCGCGGCCGACGCGGTTGATGCGGCGGGTGATGGCGTTGCCGGGCTGTGTCGAGACGCGGGGGCGAACGCGCGACAATCCGCATCTGCCCGCGAGCTTCGTCGAA
>JBKBTU010000706.1:0-504 GCA_046290715.1 Sphingomonas sp.
TGGCGGCGACCGTGGCCCACCTGCCGCCGTACCTCTGCAGCCAGCGCGTGCGGCCAACGGTGCTCGCGGCGCTGTCCACCGCCGTCGCCGACGCGAAGGTTCTGCTGCTCGCGCTGCTGCTGCCCAAGCCGCAGGGCGACGACTGATGTTTTCGACCGTGCCCGAAGGGGCGCCGGTGCTGACTGCCGCCGCGATGCGCGCGGCGGAGGAACGCGCGATCGCCGCCGGGTCAACTGTCACCGAATTGATGGAGCGCGCTGGCACGGGCGTTGCCGAATGGGTCCATCGGCTGGCGGCGGGCAGCGAGGTGCTGATCCTGTGCGGGCCGGGCAATAATGGCGGCGACGGCTATGTCGCGGCGCGGCTGCTGGCCAGCCGGGGCGTACCGGTGCGGGTGGCGGCACTGGGCGAACCGAAGCCCGCCGCGGCAGCTGCCGCGCGGGCGGCGTGGGGCGGGGCGGTTGAGGCCCTGACCGAAGGAACAGAGGCGGCGCCCGTCCTTGT
>JBKBTU010000707.1:0-504 GCA_046290715.1 Sphingomonas sp.
GACCCGTGCGGCGCTGCGCCGCTTCGGCTTTCCGATGGTCGAGGTGGCGCAGCCGCAGAGCTTCGACGAGATCCGCGCCACGGTCCGCACGCTCGCCGCGCAGCTGGGCGCGGTCGAGCGCGGTGAGGCGCTGATCGCAGGCATGGACGCGCGGCTTGCCGAACTGGCGCGGCGCCCTGCCCTCAATCTGCGCGTTGCGTCATGGAGTGGCGACGGGCTCTCGCGTGGCGAGGGCGCGCTGTATGACGCGGTGCTCGACGCGGCGGGCGCGCGCAATGCGGTGAAGGAAGGCGTGGCGGGTACCGATGTCGAGGCGCTGCTGGCGCTGAACCCCGATATCCTCGTCGCGCCGGTTGGCGGCGTGGTCGGGCAGAGCCTGCGCGATCGCGTCGCGCGGCACCCGCTGGTGCGCAGGCAATGGGCCGGACGGCAGGTCAGCGTCAGCCCGCGCGCCTATATTTGCGGCACCCCGCTGATCGCCGAAGCGGCGGCCGATCTGCGCGC
>JBKBTU010000708.1:0-504 GCA_046290715.1 Sphingomonas sp.
TGCCGCCACCAACGACCACGATGTCCTTGGCCGGGCCGACCGAGTTCAGCGCGTCCATGTTGACCCCGCCGACGGTCTGCGACAGCGGGAACACGGGGTTTTCGGCATAAAATTTCGACCCGAGCAGCCCCGATTCCTCGGCGGTCACCGCCAGGAACACGATGCTGCGGTCGGGTGCGCCCGCCTTGTTGAACGCTTGCGCCAGCGTCACCAGGCCCGCGATGCCGGTCGCATTGTCGACCGCGCCGTTGCAGATGTCGTCGCCAGCGACGGGGGTGCAGCGGCCAAGATGGTCCCAATGCCCGGTATAGAGGACATATTCGTCGGGGCGCTTGGCCCCCGGCAGCACGCCGATGACGTTGCGCGACATCTTCTTGGCGATCTCGTTGTCAAAGCTGAAGTTCGCCTTAACCCCGGTCAGCGCGACGGGCTTGAAGCCCTTCTTCTTTGCCGCATCGCGCAGCGCGTCGAAATCCTGCCCAGCGCTTGCAAACAGCTCCTGCG
>JBKBTU010000070.1:0-11298 GCA_046290715.1 Sphingomonas sp.
CATCCGGCGGACGACATTGCCCTTGCCCTGGATGCGCTCGGTGCGCACGACCGCGCCCGCCGCGCGCGCGACCGCGATCGTGTCGTCGGTCGAATTGTTGTCATAGACGTAGACGGTGGCGCCCGGCAGCGCGGCGCGGAAGCCGGCGACGGTCTGCGCGATCGCGGCAGCCTCGTTGTAGCAGGGGAGCAGGACTGCGATCACCGGCTGCGTCACGTTGCTCTGCCCCTTCCATGTCGCCGGAACAGGGGCACCGGCCCTATCCCCCAAAATCGTCATCCCCGCGCAGGCGGGGATCCATATACGCCAGCGTCTCGATCCGTCGAGAAACCCGCGCGTCTGGATCCCCACCTCCGCGGGGATGACGGTGAACGGAGGAGGACGCCGCAGCCCCTCCCCCGGTATCGATCAGCCCTCGGTCTTCGCCGGCGCCTTCTTCGCGCGCGGCTTCTTCGCCGGGGCGTCGGCGGCTTCGGTGCCCTCGGCCGCTTCGGCGGCGACCGGCGACGATTCGGTCACCGCGGTCTCGGCCTCGACCGGCGCGGCGGCCTTCTTGGCGCGCGGCTTCTTGGCGGGGGCAGCGGCCTCGGCCTCGCCCTCGGCTGCGGGCGCCTCGACGGCACCGGCGTCCTCGCCCTTCGCCGCCGGCTTCTTGGCCGCGGACTTCTTGGCCGGCTTGGCCTCACCCTCGGCGTCCGCCTTCTTCGACTTGCGCGGCTTGTGGTTGTCGTGGTCGTGCGTGTGCGTGCCGGTCGCGAAGCCGTCCTCGCTCTCGATCGCGGCTTCCAGCTCCTCGCGGGTCGCCTCGCGGTCGGTCACTTCGGCCTTGTCGAACAGGAAGTCGACGACCTTGTCCTCGTACAGCGGCGCGCGCAGCTGGGCGGCCGCCATCGGCTCCTGCTGGATGTACTGGATGAAGCGCTGCTGGTCCTCGCCGCGATACTGCTGCGCGGCCTGCGCGATCAGGCGGTTCATCTCCTGCTGCGACACCTCGACGCCGTTGGCCTGGCCGATCTCCGACAGCAGCAGGCCCAGACGCACGCGGCGCTCGGCGATCTTGCGGTAATCGTCGCGCTCGGACTCCATCTCGGCGAGCGCGGCGGCCGGATCGGCCTCGTGCGTCGCCTCATGCTCCAGCTGCTGCCAGATCTGCGCGAACTCCGCCTCGACCATCGACGGCGGCACTTCGAAGTCGTGGCCTTCGGCGAGCTGGTCGAGCAGCTTGCGCTTCATGTGGGTGCGGGTGAGGCCGTTATGCTCCTGCTCGATCTGACCCTTGATCAGGCCGCGCAGCTGCTCGAGGCTCTCGAGGCCGAGGTTCTTGGCGAGATCCTCGTCGATCTTGCTCTCGCCCGCCACCTGGATCTTCTTGACGGTGATGTCGAAGGTCGCGGGCTGGCCGGCCAGTTCCTTGGCGCCGTAATCCTCGGGGAAGGTGACGTTGAGCGTCTTGTCCTCGCCGACGGTCACGCCGACCAGCTGGTCCTCGAAGCCCGGGATCAGGCGGCCCGAACCCAGCTCGACGCCCATGTCGGTGCCGGTGCCGCCCTCGAAGGCGACGCCGTCCGCGGTCTTGCCGACGAAGTCGACGGTGACGAGATCGCCCATCTCCGCCGCCTTGCCCTCGGGCGCGTCGTCCCACTTCTTCGACTGGTCGGCGAACTTCTGCAGCTGCTCGTCGACCGCCGCGTCGGCGACCGGCACGGTCAGCCGCTCGAGCTTCAGATCGTCGATCGCCGGAGTCGGCACGGCGGGCAGCACCTCGAGCTCGACGGTGACGGCGGCATCCTTGCCCGGCGCGTAGTCGTCGTTGAGCGCGACCGACGGCTGCATCGCGGGACGCAGGCCCTGGTCGGCGATGAGCTGCTGCACGCCCTGCTGGATCGCGTTGTTGAGCGCGTCGGCGGCGAGCGCCTCGCCGTGCATCTTGCGGACCAGGTTGGCGGGCACCTTGCCGGGACGGAAACCGGGCATCTTCACCTGCGGGGCGACGCGCTTCACCTCGGCATCGACCTTGGCATCGATGTCGGCGGCGGTGATGGTCAGCGTGTAGGCGCGCTTCAGGCCCTCGTTCAACGTCTCGACAGTCTGCATGTTCGGCCTTCAATCTGGAGAAATCTGACGGAAATTCGTATGGCTGCCGTCCCGCACGAAACAGCGGGACTGGTGCGGGCGAAGGGACTCGAACCCCCACATCTTGCGATACTGGAACCTAAATCCAGCGCGTCTACCAGTTCCGCCACGCCCGCACGAGGACCCGCCTTCGGGGCTTTTCCGACGCAGTGATCCTGCGCTGGGCCGTCCCTTGGGCGCGCGTCTATACCAGCGTGGCGCGTGCAGGCAAGCGCGCAAGGCAACCGGCATCGGCATGGGGCGTTATCGAAGGCGAAGGAGAGACCATCATGGCCACCCAGCCCCCGCCCGAGACCCCCGCACCGACCCCGCAGCCGGTGCAGCCCGACGGCCCGCCGCCCGAGGTGACGACGCCCGGTCCCGACATCGACGTGCCCTCGCCCGGCACGCCGGCGACCGATCCCGGTACCGCGACCCCGGCGGAGATCTGACATGACCGATACCAATCGCGTGCCCGATGACGCGCCGGACAGCAACCCGGACGGCGACCGCGCCGACCCGCGCCCCGACATCCAGCAGGCCGTGGAGGCGCGTGCCGATGCCGTGGCCCGCGGCGAAGGCGGCGAGGAACCGTCGCGCTTCACCGATCCCGGCGCCTTCGACGGCAACAGCGGCACCGGCGGCGAGGTCAAGAACCAGGACCTGACGCAGCAGTGATGCGAGAGACCGGGCGGCGGGCGTCGTGATGACGCCCGCCGTTCGCGTTCAGGACCCGAGCGCCGCGCTGTCGGCGAGGGCGCGATAGTCGCCGACGAACCGGTCGAAATAGTAGAGGCGCGGCGCGTCGAACGTCGCCATGTAGAGCTTGCCCCCGATGAGCGCTGCCCGCGCCTCGCCCATCCGCGGAAGCTCGTCCGCGTCGGTATAGGCGTAGGTGAAGCGGATGCCGGGCTTGCCGAGGAAGCTCCCCGGCTGCGCGGTCGTGATGGTGAAGGTGGCGACGCCACGCGCGGCGCGATAGGTCCCCTCCAGCAGCTCCGGCACCTCCGCCAGCAACGTCGTCGATCTGAACTTGGGGAGCGGCTCCCGCTTGCGGTTACGCTCGCGCACCAGCGGCTCGCCCGATTCGACGCCGGTGTAGAAGGTGACGTCGTTCAATTGCTCGCCGTCGAGCGTCCAGGTCTCGGCGAACTTGCCCGGCCGCCCGTCCAGCCGGTTCCAATCGCGCGGCGGGGTGACCGTCACCGACGACTTGGCGATCGCGACCGCCTGGCCGCGTTCGCGCAAGCCATGCGCGTCCGCCGCGCCGGTGGTCATCGGGGCAGCGGTCATGAGGGCGCCGATCAGCCACGGCGTCGGCAGGCGTAGGGCGGTCATCGCGTCAGGCTCCGATCGAGGAAAGCGTCATGCGGATCGTCGCGGCATCGGGCGCGTCGGGCCGCAGCGCGAGATAGCGTTGCAGCGCCGTGCGCCCCTCGCCCGCCCGCCCGGTCTTGACCAGCGCCAGCCCCAGGCCACGCTGCGCCTCCGCCAGCGCCGGATCGAGGGCCAGCGCCTTGGCATAGAAGTCGGCCGCGTTCATCAGGTCGCGCTGCGTGCCGCGGGTGCGGTACAGGTCGCCGCGCGCGCGCCACAGCGCCGCGCTCCAGCCGCCCTCCGCCAGCCGCGCGATGATGAAGTCGCTCGCCCCGAAGTCGTTGAGCTTGATCTGGTCGTCGAGGAAGACGGGCAGCCACGGCTGCATCGCCGCGGCATAGCGGTCCGCCCCCTCGTCGCGGCCGGCACCGTCGGGGGCGGCGAGCTGGTACAGGTAATCGGCCCGTTCGCCGTTGGGCGGGTGCGATGCGAAGAAGGCGACGTGGTCGACGTCGGGCTTGCGCAGCCCCCGCGCGTGCGCCGAGGCTTCCTGCTCGAGGATGAGGTTGCGCCAGACGCGGGACGCCGCCTGCGGCCGCAACCGGCTCGCGTTGAGATAGCCGAGGCTCAGCAGATCCGCCTCGCGTTCCTGGTCGCGGCCGAACCGCGACAGGCCGCCAAGCACCGACCATTGCAGGTCGCCGAACGTCTGGTAGCCCTGCCGCGTGCCGCCCATTGCGGCGAGGACGCTCGCCCAGCTGAGCAGGTCGCCGCTCTTGCGCCGCGCCTTGAATCCCTCGAGCACGTGCCGCCGCTCGAAATGCCCGAACTCATGGCCGAGGACAGAGGCGAGCTCGGCTTCGTCGCGGGTACGGAGCAGCAGGCCGGTATAGACCGTCATCGTGCCGTTGGCGGTCATCGACGCGTTGAACACCGGCACCCGCACGATGTAGATGCGCACCGCGTTGCAGCGATCGGTCCCGATCGCGGCGCACAGCACCCGCTTCACATAGGCGTTGAGCGCCTCGTCGCGCAGGCGCAGCGGCGAGTCGGCGAGCTTGCGTTCGCGCTCGTCGTCCTCCGACCACAGGCCGAGCTCGTCGACGCCATGCGGCTGATAGGCGCCGGCATAGGGCGGCGGCAGCGGCGCCGGCTGCACTTTCGAGCCGGGGCGCGGCACGGCGCCCGCTGCCGCGGCGAGCAGTGCGGCGGCCGCCAGCGCCTGCGCCCACCTCATGGCTTGACCGTCGGCGCGACGCTCCCCGGAAACGCTTCGAGCAACTGGCCGACCCGCTTCTGCGCGCCGTCCGGATCGCGCACGTCGCCGCCCATCGCGGCGTCGGCGTTGAGCCACACCAGATCGCCGGTCTTGAGGTCGACGAGCCCGGCATAGCCCGCATGCTCGCCCGATTTGACCGCGACACCCGGCCCGAGCAGCGCCACGACCTGCAGTAACTTGCGGCCGGTCGAGCCATAGGCGTCCTTGCTGTAGAGGAAGAGCGCGTAATCGGCGTCCTTCGCCCCGGGCAGGTCGCGAACCCCCTCGCCCAGCGACCAGTCGAAGACCCCTGCCTTGTTGTCCCGCTTCTTGGTCGGCAGCCGGTTGCCGACGAAGAACTGATACTCGATCACCGCGCGCGACACGGCGGCGAACAGGTTCGCATATTCGGCGACCCGCTGCGCGTCCGCGCCATAGCTTTCCGGCGCCATGACGATCCGGTTGCCCAGCGCCTGCTGTCGCGCCGCCAAAGCGGCTTCCAGATGCGTGCGCGCCTTCGCCGTCCAATCGCCGTTCGGCTCGAAGCTGCCGCCGGTCGATTGCGCCCCGACGCTGACCGTCGGGCGGAAGACGAGGATCGTCTTGCCCGCATGGGCGGGCAGCGCGAAGTCGGCGCGCGTCGCGGTACGCTCCTGCGCCGCGGCGGGCACAACAGCCATGGCCGCCGCCCAAGCGACGAGCACGATCCTGATCATGATAGACCCCCGGTTCACCCAGCCCGTCCCCACGGGCTCAAGTTGATCCAAGTCTATCCGCGGCCCATCGGCGCGCAAGTCCTTTCTTGCGGCATCGCCTCGATCATGCGGTGCAGCCCGTGCGGCCGCATGATCGCCGCTTTACTGTCCGCGTGGCAGGCGGCGCGCGGTAAGGATCTTGATTCGCTCGACCGGCACCTCGCCCTTGAACGCGCCGCGCATCGTCGCGGTCGGCGAGACCGGCGCATTGAACACCTTGAGGATGGTATCCTGCCCCTCGACGACATGGCCGAAGGCGGCATAGCCCAGATTGTCTCCGGGCTTGCTCGGATCGGCGTCGAACGACGGCTGGTCGCCGATGCTGATCGTGAATTCGCCGCGCGCGCTGCCGGGTTCGAGTCGCGCGGTCGATACCGTGAAATCGGTGTGCTTGATCCCGGTCAGCGTCGTCGGTTCATGCTTGATCGGCGGCAGGATGCGCTTGCCGTCGCCGTCGGGGCCGAACTGCACGAACCCGAAATGGTCCGCGACCTTCGCCACGCGATAGAAGGTGACGCCGTCCAGCCGCTTGCCGTCGACGTATTTGAGGAAATTGCCCGCGCTGATCGGTGCGTGCGCCGTGTCCGCCTCGATGACGAAGCGCCCCGCCGTCGTCTCGAGCGCGACGCGCGGCAAGGGCGCAGCGGCGGGCGAGGGAGCTTGCTGGGCGGCGAGCGGGGCCGCGGAAACGAGACTTAAGAGCCAAAGCGATTTCATCGGGCATCCCTTTCAACGTGAGCGCCGGTCACCATCCACAACCCGTCACCCCGGACGTGTTCCGGGGTCCACCCGTCAGCGCAACCCAAGGCGTCCGAGTGTGTGGCACGGTGGATGCCGGAACAAGTCCGGCATGACGGAAGGATATTGCGAGACAGACTCACATCCGCGGAAAGCTATTGGTCGGCGTCCCGCGTCAATCGAAATGCTCGACCCCCTCGCCGACGATCGCCACCCACGGCCGCCTGTATTCCTCGAAGATGGATATGGTCGGCTGCGGCTGCTCGTCGGGATCGAAGGCGCCGATCGGCACCGCCATCGTGTCCTCCATGCCCTCGTTCGCATAGGCGACCGTGCCGCCGCACGCCGCGCACCAGCGGAACCACGCCTTGCGGCCGCTGTCGGCGATCCGCTCCCACACCCGCCATTCGCCCGCCACCGTCACCGCCTCGGCGGGGAAGCGCGCCTGCGCCGCGAACGGGTCGCCCGTCCGCCGCTGGCAGCCGAGGCAATGGCATACCGACACGCGCACCGGCTCGCCGCGGCAGATCGCGGTCAACCGACCGCACCGGCACCGCGCGACCCGCTCGCGCATCAGCCGGCGAGTGCGGTCTTGAGCAGTTCGTTGACCACCGCCGGATTGGCCTTGCCGCCCATCGCCTTCATCGTCTGGCCGACGAAGAAGCCGAACAGCGCCTCCTTGCCCCCGCGGTACTGTGCGAGCTGGTTGGGGTTCTTCGCCAGTACCTCGGCGATCACCGCCTCGATCGCGCCGGTATCGCTGGTCTGCTTCAGGCCGCGGTCCTCGACGATCTTGCCCGGCGCGTCGCCCGTCTCCAGCATCACCTCGAACACCTGCTTGGCGAGGCTGCCCGACAGCGTGCCGTCCGCGACCAGCGCGAGCAGTTCGGCGGCCTGCGCGGGTGCGACCGGCGAATCGGCGATGGCCTTGCCCGTGCGGTTGAGCGCGCCGAACAGTTCGGACGTCGTCCAGTTCGCCGCCGCGACCGGCTTCGCGCCCGCCTCCAGCAGCGCGTCGAACCAGCGCGCCGCCTCGACCTCCGCGGTCAGCACGCCCGCCTGATAGGCAGAGATGCCGAGCGCCTCGTAGCGCTGGCGCTTGGCGTCGGGCAGTTCGGGCAGGCTCGCCCGGCATTCCTCCAGGAACGCCTCCTCGAGTTCGAGCGGCAGCAGGTCGGGATCGGGGAAGTAACGGTAATCGTGCGCGTCTTCCTTCGAGCGCATCGAGCGCGTCTGGCCGGTGTCCGGGTTGAACAGCCGCGTTTCCTGCACGATCGCGCCGCCGTCCTCCAGCACCGCGACCTGACGCTTCGCCTCATGCTCGATCGCCTGCATCACGAAGCGGACCGAGTTGACGTTCTTCGTCTCCGTCCGCGTGCCGAAGGGTTCGCCGGGCTTTCTCACGCTGACGTTGACGTCGGCGCGCATCGATCCCTGGTCCATGTTGCCGTCGCACGATCCGACGTAGCGCAGGATCGAGCGCAGCTTGGTCAGATACGCGCCGGCCTCGGCGGGCGAGCGCATGTCCGGTCGACTGACGATCTCCATCAGCGCGACACCCGAACGGTTGAGATCGACGTAGGAGCGCGTCGGATGCTGGTCGTGCATCAGCTTGCCCGCGTCCTGCTCGACGTGGATACGCTCGACGCCGATCGTCTTGGTGGCGTCCGGGTTCTTGTCGTCGGGCGCGATCTCCACCGCGCCCTCGCCGACCAGCGGGTGGTACAACTGGCTGATCTGATATCCCTGAGGCAGGTCGGCGTAGAAATAGTTCTTCCGATCGAACCGCGACCAGCGGTTGATCTGGGCGTCGATCGCCATGCCGGTGCGCACCGCCTGGCGGATGCACTCCATGTTCGGCACCGGCAACATGCCCGGCATCGCCGCGTCGACCAGGCTCACCTGCGTGTTCGGCTCCGCGCCGAACGCGGTGGCGGCGCCCGAGAAGAGCTTGGCGTTGGAGGTCACCTGCGCGTGCACCTCGAGGCCGATCACGACCTCCCACTCGCCGGTGGCGCCCTGGATGCGGTAGCTGGTCTCGGTCATGGATGCGTCTCTGGGGTGATGAGGGTGAGGTCTGGAAAATAACTGGCAAGGCGCCGATCGCGGGTCATCAATGCGGCGCCAAGCGTCTCGGCATGGCCGGCGATGAGGAAGTCCGCGAGGATCGCCCGGCGGCTGCCGCCACGTTCGCGATAGGTGCGATGCGCCCTGCCCGCTGCCATGGCAGCGGCGACATCCAGTTCGAGAACGTCAACACGAAACGTATCGAACAGCCGCAAAAGCTCGCCTTCCGCCGCGCCCTCGGCTGCGAGTTCCGCCAGCACGATCAGATTACATCCGAACGTTTCGTCGTCGACCAGTCGCTCATACGTCCGCCGGGACCAATGTGCACCCGCATGATCCTCAATCCCGAACAGGTCGATCAATATGTTCGTGTCGAGCACGATCACGGCAGCAGGTCATCACCGCGAAGATCGCGCATGATGTCCGCGCTCGGACGCGTGAATATCGGATTGGCGCGGACATAGGCGAAGGCCGCATCGATCCGGGCGCGACGCTGCTCGGGCGTCTCGTCAGCCCAACGCTGCACCGGCACCACGACCGCCTCGCCGCGGTCGTTGACGCCAACGTCCACCGGGCGGCCCGGCACCAAGCCGATCGCGTCGCGCACGTCCTTGGGGATCAACACCTGACCCTTGCTGGTCATGTTGGTCGTGGTGCGCTTGTCGAGCGGAGCGTTCATCGCCTGTCTCCCGTGTTACCAAGGTAACACTTCGGCCGATCGGCGTCTACCACCACGCATCCGGCCGCGCGACGAACCCCGCCCGCTGCTCGATCGCGAGGCCGGCATTCAGCACGCCCTGCTCGTCGAGCGGGCGGCCGATGATCTGGAGGCCCAGCGGCAGCCCATCCTTGTCGAGCCCGCCCGGCACGCTCATCGCCGGCAGGCCCGCGAGCGAGGACGGCACGGTGAACACGTCGTTGAGGTACATCGCGATCGGATCGGCCGACTTCTCGCCGAGCGCGAACGCCGCCGACGGCGCGGTCGGGGTGAGCAGCACGTCGCACGTCTCGAACGCGCGCTCGAAGTCGCGCGCGATCAGCGTCCGCACCTTCTGCGCCTGCGTGTAGTAGGCGTCGTAGAAGCCCGCCGACAGCACATAGGTGCCGATCATGATCCGCCGCTTCACCTCCGCGCCGAAGCCGTCGGCGCGCGTCGCGGCATACATGTCCTGCAAGCCGGCGCCGTCCGCGAGGTCGCGCAGGCCGTAGCGCACGCCGTCGTAGCGGGCGAGGTTGGACGACGCCTCCGCCGGCGCGATGATGTAATAAGCGGGCAGCGCATACTTGGTATGCGGCAGCGAGACCTCGACGATCTCGGCGCCGGCATCCTTCAGCCAGTCGATGCCGGCCTGCCACAGCGCCTCGATCTCCTCGGGCATGCCGTCGACGCGATATTCCTTCGGGATGCCGACGCGCTTGCCCGCGAGGCTCGGCGACAGGCCGTGCTCCCACTTCGGCACGTCGAGCTGGAGCGAGGTCGCGTCCTTGGCGTCGAACCCCGCCATCGCCTCCAGCATGATCGCGCAGTCGCGCACGTCGCGCGCCATCGGCCCAGCCTGGTCGAGGCTGGAGGCGAAGGCGATCGTGCCCCAGCGCGAGCAGCGGCCATAGGTCGGCTTGATGCCGCTGATGCCGGTGAAGGCGGCGGGCTGGCGGATCGAGCCGCCGGTGTCGGTACCGGTCGCGCCGGGGCAGAGCCGCGCCGCCACCGCCGACGAGCTGCCGCCCGACGAGCCGCCCGGGGCCAGCGGTGCGTTGCTGCCCGCCTTGCGCCACGGCGACAGGACGTTGCCGAACGCGCTCGTCTCGTTCGACGAGCCCATCGCGAACTGGTCCATGTTGAGCTTGCCGAGCATCCCCGCGCCCGCGTCCCACAAATTCTGCGAGACCGTCGATTCGTACGGCGGCACGAACCCTTCGAGGATGTGGCTCGCGGCCGTCGTGGCGACGCCCTTGGTGCAGAACAGGTCCTTCATCCCGATCGGCACGCCGGCGAGCGGCTTCAGCGTCTCGCCGCTCGCCCGCGCGGCATCGGCGGCGCGCGCCGCGGCGAGTGCGTGATCCGGCGTTTCGACCAGAAAGGCGTTCAAGGGCTTGGCCTTGGCGACCTTTACCACGAACGCGTCGGCCACCTCGACCGCGGAGAACGCACCGGTGCGCACGCCGTCGCGGATGGCGGCGATACCGAGATCGGTCAGGTCGGCCATTATTCGATCACCTTGGGAACGGTAAAGAAGCCGTGTTCGGCCTGGGGGGCGTTGGCCATCAGCGCGTCGCGGATGCCGCCGCCGGTCAGCGGGTCGGCATTCACCACGTCCTCGCGCAGCCGCAGCCGGTTGGGGATCACCGCGGTAGTCGGCTCGACGCCGGCGGTGTCGACCTCGCCCAGTTGCTCGATCCAGCCGAGGATGTTGCTGAGTTCGGGGGCGAGGCGGCTGGCATCCTCGTCGCTGATCGCGATGCGCGCGAGCGCGGCGACCTTCTTCACGGTGGCGGTGTCTACGGACATGGGCCTGCGGCTAGCAGAGGCGGCTTCGCAGATGCAACCTCGCGTTGCGCCCCATGGTTGCGAAGGCGGCGGCGCTCGTCCATCAGGGCGGCTCCCCTCGCTGCGACCGGATACCCGCCGTCTTGGCCCGCAAGTTCCTCTACGTCTTCGCCGTGCTCATCGCGCTCGTCATCGCCGGCGCGCTCGCCTACCGCCTGTACGGCGTCGCGATCCTGCGCATGGCGCTGGTCCCGTCGGAGGCGTTCCGCGGCCAGCCGCGGGTCGATCCCAAGGTCTATGCAGACAAGGCGATGTGGGTCGCCCGCCCCGACATTCCGAACAATCCATCGCTGTGGACGCCCGCCGGCTATCGGCCGGAGGCCCAGCCCCGCGCCGCCGTCTTCTTCATCCATCCGACCTCGTACATCGGCCGCGACCATTGGAACGCCGCGATCGCCGATGCCGAGACCAACGCACGCACCGCGATCTTCCTGCGCGGCCAGGCGAGCGCGTTCAACGCGGCGGGCGAGATCTGGTCGCCGCGCTACCGCCAGGCGACCTTC
>JBKBTU010000709.1:0-503 GCA_046290715.1 Sphingomonas sp.
CAGGTGCTGTGGAGCGCAGAGGTCGATGCGCGGCTGCATGACGAGGAAGCATGGGCCTCGCTGGGCACGCAAGGCGGCGATGCCGCGACCTTCTCGGCCTATCTGCGCACGGTTCGCTGGCGCACCGCGACCGCGGCCGAGCGCGACCTGTTCCAGGCCCCGTTCCGTGCAGGGATACGGCTCGATCCCTATCAGCTCCTGCCGCTGCGCAAGGCCCTGCGCCTGCCGCGCGTCAACCTGCTGATCGCCGACGATGTCGGGCTGGGCAAGACGGTCGAGGCGGGGCTGGTCCTGCGCGAGCTGCTGCTGCGCCGCCGGGTCGACTATACCGTCGTCATCGCGCCGCCTGCGATGACCGGCCAGTGGCGCGACGAGTTGCAGGGCAAGTTCGGCCTGGGCTTCGAGATCGTCGATGCCCGCCATCTGGAGGAATTGCGGCGGCGGCGCGGGTACGGCGCGAACCCCTGGGCGGCGGGATCGCGCTTCATCCTGTCGCACCGGCT
>JBKBTU010000710.1:0-503 GCA_046290715.1 Sphingomonas sp.
TCCACGGCCGATGCCCGCGCCTGCCCGGAACCATGTTATGCGCGAAGCCCTTAAGAAATTCCAGCCATGCCCCCCTGACACGCCGCATCGACTAGGCGGGCGTTGCGATGCCGTGCATCGGGGCATAGGCTGAACGGGTGAGCGTAGCCCTACCTTTTGTCCGCCCCGGACCCGAGCGTCCGGCATCGCCTGTCGTGCTGTCGGTCCCGCATGCCCGGAGCGACTAACCGCTGGCGCAACGGGCGGCGCTCCGCGCGCCGCTCCACACACTGCTCGCGCTTGAGGATCGCCATGCCGATACGCTCGCGCTGGCCGCGCGCGGGATAGAAACCATGCTGGTTGCGACGCGACCGCGCGCCTGGATCGACCTCAACCGCGCCGAGCATGAGCGGGACCACCGCATCGACGAGGGTGCCGTAGCGGTGCCCGACGCCGCCCAGTCGCTCAAGCTGCGCAGCGGGCTCGGCCTCATTCCACGCCGGGTCGGCGGTGTCGAGCTGTGG
>JBKBTU010000711.1:0-502 GCA_046290715.1 Sphingomonas sp.
ATTCCGGATGGGCTCGGCTATCCCGTCACCGCGGAGCCGATGACGGCGGCACTGCGCGGCTGATGCGTGCGCTGCGCCGCACGATCGGCTGGCTCGTCGCCCTCGTCGTGCTCGGCGCCGTCGCGCTGCTGCTGTGGGGCCTGGCGAAGGGCCGGCCGCAGGACCTGCCGTGGACACCGCTCGATCTCGCCCAGCCGATCGGGCTGTTCACCGGCCGCAAGCTCACCGGGCTGACGCAGGACTTTCCGCAATGCCGCGCGCTGCTCGCCGATGCCGGCGTGCGCTATACCGTCCTGCCGCCGCGCCGGGACGGCGGGCGCTGCGGCTATGCCGACGGCGTCCGCTTCGTGGAGGGCGGCGCGCGGCGCATCGCGTTCCGGCCGGCTGGGCTCGGCGTCGCCTGCCCGGTCGCGGCGGCGCTGGCCATGTGGGAATGGGACGTCGTGCAGCCCGCCGCGCTCGCGACGTTCGGCAGCCCGGTCGTCGGCATCGACCATTTCGG
>JBKBTU010000712.1:0-502 GCA_046290715.1 Sphingomonas sp.
TGACGCCGGGCCTGGTCGAGCTGATGCAGGCCGGCGTGGCCAATCACGCCCGCAAGACCCTGCACCCCGGCGTCGGCGTCTTCGCCTTCTCTATGGGCGACCAAAACACCTATGATTTCCTGGACGGCAACCGCGGCCTGGAGGCCCGTCCCGTCTCCTATGTGAACGATCCGGCGGTGATCGCGCGCAATGCGAAGATGGTCTCGGTCAACGCCACGCTTCAGATCGACCTGAGCGGCGCCTGCTGTTCGGAATTCCTGAACGGCCGCCAGTTCACCGCCTCGGGCGGTCAGCTGGACTTCGTGCGCGGCGCCTATGGCTCCGACGGCGGCCAGTCGATCATCGCCTGTCATGCGACGGCGGCCAAAGGGACCTGTTCGCGCATCGTCGCCCGGCTGGACGGCCCGGTCACCACGCCCCGCAACGACGTCCATATCGTCGTCACCGAACACGGCTGTACCAACCTGAAGGGCAAGTCGACCAGCGAGCGGGCCCGCGCCCT
>JBKBTU010000713.1:0-502 GCA_046290715.1 Sphingomonas sp.
TGACCCTGCACGTTGGAATGGCCGCGCACCGGCGAGATGCCGGCGCCCTCCACGCCAATATTGCCGCGCAACAGCAACAGGTTGACCAGCATGCCGATCGTCTGCGAGCCGTGCACGTGCTGCGTCAGGCCCATGCCATAGATGCCGATGACCTTGCCGGCATCGCAATAGACCTGCCCTGCGGCCTCCATGTCCGCCCGCGACAGCCCGGACTCTGCCTCGATTTCCTCCCACGGCGTCGCCTTCACCTTGGAGACCATTTCGTCGAAGCCATGGGTATGCTGGGCGATGAAGTCGACGTCGAGCAGGTGATGCTCGGTCTCGGCCCATTGCCGCTCCTCGACCGCGAGAACGTGCTTGATCATCCCCATGATCGCGGCGATGTCGCCGCCTGGCCGAACCTGGAAGTACAGGCACGATATCTCGGTCGGTTTCTGCGTGATCATCTGAACCGGATTTTGCGGGTCGATGAACTCGACCAGCCCCTTTTCGCGTACCGGAT
>JBKBTU010000714.1:0-501 GCA_046290715.1 Sphingomonas sp.
TTCAGACTGTCGGGGCGAACACTGGAGTCGCCCCGATGTCCGAACGCACCGCCACGATCGCCGCCCTGCCGCATGCGCTGCCGGCCTGTCCCAACGCCCGTATCGCGCTGTTCGCGATCCGCCGGATGGGGGCGCACGGCCTGCACGACGCACGCGGGGCGCATGCGCTCTTCACCGCCTTCGGCCAGGGTTTCCGACGCCCGCTCGTCCTGCTGCGGGCGTTGATGGCCGATCTGGCGGGAACCGCCGCCGGCACGATCGCGATCGCGCCATGCTGCTGCGCGCGGATGACCGCGGCGGAGGCCGCGCTGCTGACCGTCATCGCGCGCGTCGAGACCGCTCCCGACACCGCCGCGCTGCTGCTCGCCGACCTGCTCGGCGTCCGCCGCGTCGATGCCGTGCTCACCAGCGCCGCCGCGGTCGCCGCCGCCTTCGCCGACGACGGCCGGCCGCTCTGCGGCTAGGTCAGGCGTCGGCGGCTGGCTGGCGGAGCGACGACAC
>JBKBTU010000715.1:0-501 GCA_046290715.1 Sphingomonas sp.
GGCCAAGACCATGCAGGACATGGCGGCGTTCGCGCTCGACCTTGCCGAGGGATCGGGCCTTGCAGTGACGCGGGGGTCGGACCTCGCGGGGCTGCTGGGGAGCTACTTGTGGGCCGCCGGGCTCTGGATCGCGGCTTCCGGGGCGGGGCTGGCGCAGGAAATCCCCGATACCGCCGTAGCCGCGCCGCCCGCCGGCGAGTCAGACTGTCCGGGCGGCCGGTGCCAGGCCGAGGGATTGAGCGGGGTGTTCGAGGCGCTGGCGGCGACCGAGGCGGGCCAGCGGACGCGACCGGTGCATATCCTCCAGATCGGCGACAGCCATACCGCCGGCGACCGGATCACGGGCAAGCTGAGGGCCGACCTTCAGGCCCGGTTCGGCGCCGCGGGACGCGGGGTGCTGCCGCCGGGACCGCCCTATGACAACTATGCGCCCTATCAGGTGCGGATGGCGGCGGCGGGCTGGGTCGCCGAGAGCCCGGCGTTGCAGCCGTCGGCGGGGAC
>JBKBTU010000716.1:0-500 GCA_046290715.1 Sphingomonas sp.
CAGCGTGCTGAACAAGATCAAGGCGATCCTCCATCAGCACGGATATGCGATGGGCGACGTCATCAAGCTGACCGTTTTCGTCGCGGGCGATCCGAAGCTGGGTGGAAAGATGGACTTCGCCGGCATGAACGAGGGGTTCAAGCAGTTCTTCGGAACGCCTGAGAACCCCGGCACGGTGGCGCGATCGACCGTACAGGTCGCAGCGCTCGCCGGGCCGGCCTATCTCGTGGAGATCGAGGCGACGGCCGCCAAGTAATATGTGTCGGACGGCGGATCGGGGATGCGGCTCATGTCGGGCCGTCCAGCCAATCCGCCGTGATCGCGCCCCGCTGCCCTTCGGGTGCCAGCGCGGCGCGAAGGGCTTCCAGCAGCGGGGGCAGCGCCTGCGTGAAGGCATAGGGTGGATTGACGATGAAGAGACCTGCGCCGTTGTAGATGCCGGGTTGATCGGCATCGTACAGCCAATGCTCCACCGACAGGAATTTCGGGATGCCGAGCTT
>JBKBTU010000071.1:0-11247 GCA_046290715.1 Sphingomonas sp.
GGGTCGGCAAGGGCACCGGCCTCGGTCTGTCGATGGTGCACGGCCTGGCGTCTCAGCTGGGCGGCGCGCTTACCATCGACAGCCGGCCCGGCCACGGCACGCGGGTCGAACTCTGGCTCCCCGAGAGCGCGACGACCGCGACCGAAGCCGTGGCGACCGGTCCTCGCGCGACGGTCAAGGGCCATGGCACGGCGCTGGTCGTCGACGACGAAGACCTCGTCAGGGCGAGCACCGCCGACATGTTGGGCGACCTGGGCTATGACGTCGAGGAGGCGCGATCGGGCGAGGAGGCGATGGCGCTGTTCCGCAACGGCGGCCGCTTCGACCTGCTCGTCACCGATCACATGATGCCGGGCATGACCGGGACGGAGTTGGCCGTCACGGTGAAGCAGATGATGCCCGGCGCGGCGGTGCTGGTCGTATCGGGCTATGCCGCGAGCGCCGGCGTCGATCCGGAGCTGCCGCGGCTGGCGAAGCCGTTCCGTATCGACGAGCTTGCGGCGGCGTTGGGTCAGTTAGGCATGTGACATGCCTCCCGGGATGGCGTGCCTCCCGGGATGACGGGCCACGATCGCGACGGCCGGCGCTCAGGGTGCGAACACCGCGCGCAGGCACCCGTCCTCCTTGTGCTTGAACATATGGTAGCCCCTGGGGCCGTCCTCCAGCGCGAAGCGATGTGTCGCCAACGCGGCGGGGGTCAGTTCGCCCCGCTGCGCATGATCGAGCAGTCGCGGGACATAGGCTTGCCCGTGCTGCTGCGCGGTGCGGACGGTCACGCCCTTGTTCATCAGCAGCCCGAGCGGGAACTTGTCCATCAGGCCATAGACGCCGAGGATCGACAGGATGCCGCCCTTGCGCACTGCCAGCATCGCCTCGCGCAGCGCGGTGCCGCGATCGGTTTCGAGGTAGAGCGCCTGCTTGACCCGGTCGTAGGCGTGCTGGAGCCCGGTGCCGCCCGCCTCCATGCCGACCGCGTCGATGCACGCGTCGGGACCGCGTCCGCCCGTCAGCTCCTTCAGCGCCTCGACCACGTCGACCTTGGTATAGTCGAGCGGCAGCGCACCGAAGGCCTGCGCCTGCGCCAGCCGCTCGGGATAGCGGTCGATCGCGATGACCCGCTCGGCGCCGAGGATCATGGCGCTCTGCTGCGCCATCAGCCCGACCCCGCCGCAGCCCCAGACGGCGATCACGTCGCCGCGCTGGATGTCGCAGAAGTCGGCACCCATGAAACCCGTCGGCGCGGCGTCTGAGATGAACAGCGCCTGCTCGTCCGACACGCCGTCGGGCACCTTGAAGCAGTCGGTGTTCGCGAACGGCACCCGGACATATTCGGCGTGGCTGCCGGCATAGCCGCCGAAGGCATGCGAATAGGCGTAGATGCCCGCGGTCGGATAGCCGAGCAGCGGCTCCTGCAGCTCGGGCTTGGGATGCGTGGTGTCGCAGAGCGAGTAGAGGTCATGGTGGCAGTACCAGCACTGGCCGCAGGCGATGAACGAGGGCACGACGACCCGGTCGCCCTTCGCGACCCGCGTCACCGAGCGGCCCGTCTCGACGACCTCGCCCATGAATTCGTGGCCCAGCACGTCGCCCTCGCGCATCGTCGGGATCAATCCGTCGATGAGGTGCAGGTCCGAACCGCAGGTGGTCGACAGCCGCACCCTGAGGATGACGTCGTTGGGGTTGAGGATCTCGGGGTCGGCGACGGTCTCGACGCGCAGGTCGTTGACGCCGTTCCAGCAGAGCGCGCGCATCGGCCTGTCTCCTATCGATCGCTGCCGCCGTCTCGCGCGGCAGGCTGGGGGGCGGTGGTCGGCACCTCGCCGGTGATCGCCAGCGCGCGAAACTTGTAGAGCGCGGACAGTACGATCGCGCGCGGGGCGACGTGGAACAGCTTGGCGATCGCCTCGCCGACCACGCCGCCCGGCGGATCGAACCGCACGTCGAGATGCGCCTCGGTGCCGCGGTCGCCGGGGGCGGGAAGGAAGGTCAGGACGCCTTGATTGGGAATGTCCGCCTCCGCCTCGCTCGTCCAGCGCAGCGTCTCCGACGTGCGATCGTCGATGCGCGTCCGCCAGCGGTAGGTGCCGCCGGCGGGGCCGGAGGCGACCCAGTCCGCGGCACCGTCCTGATGGGCGTCGACGCGGGCGAAATGCGACCAGATGCGCTCCTGCGTCTCGGGTCGCAGCCAGAGGTCGCGAAGCTCGGCGGCGGACCGGCCGATCGTGACGGCCGCGCGCGCGCTGGCGCCGGCTTCCGCTGCGGTGACGTTCATGCGCGTACCTCGCTGCTTGTCCGGGTCCCATCTGGAGCGCGGGACGGGTCGGCGGAACCCGTAGCGTTCCTAGGTAGGGTTCCGCTTGCCCGCCGCGTCGGCGGGCGAGGGGCAGATGCCGGCGGCGATCGCGATCTGGACGAGTTCGGCGAGCGTCGCGGCGTTGAGCTTGCTCATCACCTGCGACCGATGGAGCTCGACCGTGCGCGGGCTGATGCCGAGGCGCTTGCCGATCATCTTGTTGGTGTTGCCGTCGACGAGGCAGGCGAGCACCTCGCGCTCGCGGGCGGTAAGCCGCGCCAGCCGGGCGCCGCTGGGGTCTTCCTGTCCGGCGACGCGGGAGCCGACCCGTGATTCCTCGATCGCGTCCGCGAGGCGGGTCCGCAGCGACGCCTCGTCCTCGGCGATCACGTAATCGCCCGCGCCGGCCTTCATCGCCGCCAGCACCGCCGTCCGGTCGGCATCGGCGGAATCGATCGCGATCGTCGGCAGCGGGATCGCCCGCGCTTTCAGTTCGCGCGGCACCGCCAGACCGTCGCTCCGCGCGCGGCGGAGGTCGACGAGGACGCAGCCCGGCGCCAGCACGCCCGCGACCTCGAGGAAGGCGGCAGCGCTGTCGAAGGTGCGCGCGCCATAGCCGAGCGCCCGCACGATCGTGCCCAGCTTCCTCGCGTCGGCGGGGCGATGCGACAGGATATAGACGTGGCGCACGTCGTCGTGCGTCAGATCCTCCGTGATGCCGCCGATCTGGCTGACGCCGCCACGGTCGTCGAGGATCGGGAAGCTCGTGTCGCGCAGCCAGCGGATCGTGCCGTCACCGGGTCGGACGAGGCGGTATTCGTATTGCATCACCTCGCCCTGCGCGACCGCGGCGAGCGCATGTTCGACCTGGCCGCGATCGTCGGGATGGACGTCGAGGATCCACTCCGCGAAGCGCGTCGCCGCCCGGTCGGCGGGCACACCCCAGATGCGCTCGAAGGCGGCGCTGCGATAGGTGATCTCGCCCGCGGCGGGATCGGCGATCCAGATCAGGTTGCTGCTGTGCGCCGCGAAGCTGCGGAATTGCGCGTCGCTCGCCCTGATCGCCGCCTCCGCGTGACGCTGCGCGGTGACGTCGATCGCGGCGCCGATGAACTCGACCGCCTCGCCATGGGCGAAGACGGTCCGTCCCGCGCTCGCGACGTGACGGATGCGGCCGTCGCGCGCGCCGATCACGCGATAGGCGACATCGTAGCGGCCGTCGCCGGCGGGGTCGACGCAGGCCGCGATCGCATCGCGGACGATGGCGCGATCGTCGGGATGGATGCCGCGTTCGAAGACGGTGCGGTCGACCGGCAGCTCGGCGGGCAGGTCCCACATCGCACGCAACCGATCGTCCCAGACGAGCGCGTCGGTGCGCGGATCCCAGGCATAGATACCGATCCCGACCAGCTCGGTCGCCGCGCGCAGCCGTGCCTCGCTCTTGCGCAGGGCCTGCTCGTCCACGCGCCGCTCGCTCGTGTCGCGCGACACGCCGACGACGAGTTCGACCGCGCCGTCCTCGTCCCGCACCGGGCCCCACAGATAGGCGAAATGCGCCGCGTGGCCGGTGGGGCTGCGGAAGAACACCTCGTTCTCCACCGTCTCGCCGGTCGCGAAGATGCGGTCGATATCGCGGTCCAGCCGTGCGGCGAGATCGGGCGGATAGGCGAGGTCGGCGAACGTCCGGCCAAGCATCGCCTCCGCCGACAGCCCGAACAGCGCGAGCATCGTCGGGTTGGCATAAGCGAAGCGCCGCTCCCGGTCGAAGGCATAGACGTAGTCGGGAATCGACGACAGGTTGGCTTCGAGGAAGCGGACGCGGCGGGCCAGAGCCTCGTCCGTGGAAAAGGGCGCTCGCGCGTCCGGTGCGCGCCTCACCCGCGATGCATCGGACATGGCGCGGGCTCCGTTCGGGTTTTGCCGGCGCGTGCGGCAAGCGTCTGCGGTCGGGTAAAGTTCCCTAGGCATCGTCCGTATGGGACGCCGCCGCGCGAGTCCCTAGCTCGGCGTCCCGCACTCGAGGAGACCGGCATGAAAGCCCTAGTCTGGCACGGCAAGGAGGATATCCGATACGACACGGTGTCCGACCCTGCGATCGAACATCCCCGCGACGCCATAATCAAAGTTACCAGCTGCGCGATATGTGGTTCGGATCTCCACCTTTTCCATAATCTCGTCCCCGCGATGCTGCCGGGCGACATCATGGGCCACGAGACGATGGGCGAGGTGGTCGAGGTCGGCAGCGACGCCAGTGGATCGCTCAAGAAGGGCGACCGCGTCGTCATCCCCTTCACGATCCAATGCGGCGAATGCGACCAGTGCCGCCGCGGCAACTTCTCGGTGTGCGAGCGGACCAACCGCAAGAAGGAACTGGGCGACAAGGCGTTCGGCCACGCCACCGCGGGCCTGTTCGGCTACACCCACCTGACCGGCGGCTATCCCGGCGGGCAGGCCGAATATCTGCGCGTGCCCTTCGCCGACACGACGCACATCAAGGTGCCGGGCGGCATCGACGACGAGAAATTGCTGTTCCTGTCGGACATCCTGCCGACCGGCTGGCAGGCGGCGGTGCAGGCCGACATCCAGCCCGGCGACACGGTGGCGGTCTGGGGCTGCGGCCCGGTCGGGCAGATGACGATCCGCTCGGCGATCTTGCTCGGCGCCGAACAGGTGGTCGCGATCGATCACCTGCCCGAACGCCTGTCGATGGCGGCCGCGGCAGGGGCGATCACGATCAACTTCGAGGAGGAGAGCGTCGTCGAGCGCTTGAACGAGCTGACCGGCGGCAAGGGCCCGCACAAGTGCATCGACGCGGTCGGCACCGAAAGCCACGTCAACTTCGGCCAGCCCGACACGATGCTCGATCGCGCCAAGCAGATGCTGATGCAGGAGAACGATCGCCCGCACGTGCTGCGCGAGATGATCTACGTCTGCCGGCCGGGCGGCGTCATCTCGATCATCGGCGTCTATCTCGGCCTCGTCGACAAGATCCCGATGGGGCAGGCGATGAACAAGGGGCTGACCTTCCGCATGGCGCAGGCGCATGTGCCGCGCTGGACCGGCGACCTGCTGCGCCGGATCGAGGAGGGGCAGATCGATCCCTCCTTCGTCATCACGCACAAGGTCGACCTGTCGAAAGGACCCGAGATGTACGCGACCTTCCGCGACAAGGCGGACGGGTGCGTCAAGGTCATGCTCCAGCCCTGAAGGAAACGTCCATGTCCCTCACCAAGATATCCGGGATCGCCCGGTCGGAAGGCGACCCCAAGGTCGAGCGCAAGGGGCCGAGTTCGCTGACCGGACCCGATCGGCTGGCGCGCGCACTCGGCTGGTTCTCGGTCGGCCTCGGCATCGCCGAACTGACCGCGCCGGGCCGCATCGCCCGCACGCTCGGCCTCGACGACAAGGAGGCGCTGATCCGCGCTTACGGCGCCCGCGAACTGGCGAGCGCCGTGCCGACCCTGTCGATCGACAAGCCGGTCGGGCTCGCCGCGCGGATCGGCGGCGACGCGCTCGACCTCGGCACGCTCGCCACCGCGCTCCACCGCGACAATCCCAAGCGGCGCAACGCCGCGATCGCGACCGCGCTGGTCGCCGGGATCACCTTGCTCGACATCGCGGCGTTCAAGGGCGTCAAGGCCGCGCACCGGCGCGATGCCGGCGCGGACCGCGACTATTCGGACCGGTCGGGCTTCCCCCGCGGCGCGGCGGCCGCGCGCGGCCTCGCCCGCAAGGACTTCGACATCCCGCCCGACTATCGCGCCGAGGGCACGGTCGCCGACGCGGTGCCGGTGCTCGCCTCGTCGGGTTGATCGACGTTCAGGATGACGCCCCCTTTTTTCCTCCCCTCGCAGGGGAAGGTGGCAGGCGCAGCCTGACGGAGGGGGAGGTAAGCGGCTACCAGCGTTGGGAGTCCTCCCCTCCGTCGCCTCCCGCGCCACCTCCCCCTCGCGGGGGAGGAATGAATGTCGATCCGGCCACCGGAGCGGCGGCGGACCCCGGACGATGCGCCGCAGCGCCGTGTTCCGGCGCAGGCCGGAACCCAGGGCCAGGAGGGACAACGGATGTGGCGCTAGTCCACCTGCGCTCGCACCGACCCTCGGCTACGCGATGAGCGATATCGATCGCCAGTTCGCGACGGTCGGCAGAGACCGGGGCGCTTGCCGGTTGCGATCGACCCGTCCGTCTCGGCGCGGAGGCTAAGGGATCGTCAGCCTCGTCGTCCGCTTTCGTACAGAGGCGGAAACCATGACACCGCCGGGCGTTGGGGCTGGCGAGGCCCGGAGGTACGCATGCAATTCACAATCAACGGCAAACGGTTCGAGGCGGATCCGGACGTGCGCACCACCGTCCTCGACCTGCTCCGCGAGCATCTCGGCCTCACCGGCTCGAAGAAGGGCTGCGACCATGGCCAGTGCGGCGCATGCACCGTGCTCATCAACGGCCGCCGGGTGAACAGCTGCCTGACGCTCGCGGTGATGCATCAGGACGACGACATCACGACGATCGAGGGCCTCGGCACCCCCGATGCGCTGCATCCCCTCCAGGCGGCGTTCCTCCATCATGACGGCTATCAGTGCGGCTATTGCACGCCCGGGCAGATCATGTCGGCGGCGGGCATGCTGGACGAGGTGAAGAAGGGCTGGCCCAGCCACGTCACCGAGGACTTGGGGAAACCCGCCTTGACGGACGCCGAGATCAGCGAGCGGATGAGCGGCAATCTGTGCCGGTGCGCGGCCTATCCCAATATCGTCGATGCGATCCGCGAGGTCGCCGGCGTATCCGAGGAAGCGGACGAGGTCGCCGAGCATATGCGCGGCCAGACCGTGAAGGTGGACGCGTGAAGCTGTTCCAGTACGAGCGCGCCGAGGGCGTCGAGGCGGCGTCGCGCAGCGCCGCCGTGGCCGGTGCCAAGTTCATCGCGGGCGGGACCAACCTGCTCGATCTGATGAAGCTGCAGATCGAGCGGCCAGAGAAGCTGGTCGACATCACCCGCCTGGACCTCGGCCGGATCGAGGAACGCGACGACGGCGGGCTGACGATCGGGGCGTTGGTGCCGAACAGCGACTTGTCGGTCCATCCCAGGGTGATCGCGGACTATCCGGTGCTGGCACGCGCGCTGCTGGCGGGCGCGACGGGGCAGTTGCGCAACAAGGCGACCACCGGCGGCAACCTGTTGCAGCGGACGCGCTGCTACTATTTCTATGACACCGCGACCCCGTGCAACAAGCGCGAGCCGGGGAGCGGCTGTTCGGCGATCGGCGGCTTCAACCGCATCCTCGCCGTGCTCGGCACGTCGGAACATTGCATCGCCACCCACCCGTCCGACATGGCGGTCGCCATGCTGGCGCTCGACGCCGTCGTCGTGACGCAGAAGGCGGACGGCGACAGCCGGCGGATCGCGATCGCCGATTTCCACCGCCTGCCCGGCGACACGCCGCATATCGAGACCGTGCTGGAGCCGGGCGAGCTGATCACCGCGATCGAGCTGCCGCCCCCGCCCAAGGGGCGCCAGGTCTATCGCAAGGTCCGCGATCGCGCCTCCTACGCCTTCGCGCTGGTATCGGTGGCGGGCATCGTTGACGTCACGGACGGGCGGATCGCGTCCGCGGCGCTGGCATTCGGCGGCCTCGCGCATCGCCCGTGGCGCGACCCTGCGGTCGAGGCCGCGCTGGTCGGCCAGGCGCCGTCCGATACGGTCTTCGCCGCGGCGGCGGATGCGCTGCTCGCCGAGGCGAGGGGTTATGGCTCCAACGATTTCAAGATTCCCCTCGTGCGCCGGACGTTGATCGCGACGCTGCGCCAGCTGGCCGGAGAAGCGTGATGTTCGGTTTCGGCGACAAGCACCGCAACGCGCTGACGATGGACGAGCCGGTTCCCGTCAGCCTGCTCGACCAGGGCGCGCAGCACGTCATCGGCAAGCCGTTCGACCGCTACGAGGGGCCGCTCAAGGTCACCGGCCGCGCCACCTACTCGGCCGAGTACAACCTGCCGGACATGGCCTATGGCGTGCTGGTCGGCGCGACCGTCGCAGCCGGATCGATCGTGGAGATCGACGCGGAGGCGGTGAAGAGCCTGCCCGGCGTCATCGATGTCGTGACCGATTTCAAACACTTCATCCGCAACTCGGGCCAGGGCGGCGAGACCAAGGCGCCGACCACCGGCGTGAAGCAGGTCGCCTATATGGGCCAGCCGATCGCGATCGTCGTTGCCGAAAGCTACGAAGCGGCGCGCGATGCCGCGATCCGGCTGCCGGTCCGCTACGACCAGGACGACGGCCGCTTCAACTTCGAGGCGCATCGGCGCGAGACCGACAAGCCGCCCGCCAACAACATCCCCTCGCACTACACGCAGGGCGACCTCGACCAGGCCATGGAGGATGCGGCGTGGACGGTCGACGTGACCGTCACCACGCCCAGCCAGAATTCGGCCGCGATGGAGCCGCATGCCTCGGTCGCCGTGTGGGAGGACGACGAGCTGACGATCTACGGCAGCTACCAGATTCCGACTAAGGACGCGATGCAGCTCGCCGACGCGCTCGGCGTGTCGAAGAAGAAGGTGCGCATCGTCTCGCATTACGTCGGCGGCGGCTTCGGATCGAAGCTCGGCATCGCGCCCGAAACCGCGGCGGCGGCGATCGCGGCAAAGCAGATCGGCCGGCCGGTGAAGGCGGTGATGCTGCGCCAGCAGGTCTTCGACGCCACCGTCCGGCGCTCGAACACCGAGCAGCGGGTGCGGCTCGCCGCCGACCAGAACGGCCGCCTGATCGGCATCGGCCACGAGACGCTCGTCTCCAACCTGCCGGGCGAGGACTTCTTCGAGCCGTCCGGGATCGGCACCCATTCGCTCTATCCCGGCGAGCATCGCACGATCACGCACGACATCGTGCGGCTCAACCTGACGCTGGCGGGATCGATGCGCGCCCCGGGCGAGGCGTCCGGCATGCTGGCGACCGAGACCGCGCTCGACATGCTCGCCGAGACGATCGGCCTGGATCCGCTCGACCTCAGGCTGCGCAACGATCTCGACTGCGATCCGCAGAAGGACGTGCCGTTCTCCTCGCGCCAGCTCTCGCGCGCGCTGACCGAAGGCGCGGAGCGGTTCGGCTGGAGCAACCGCAACGACCGGCCAGGCGCGGTGCGCGAGGGCGAATGGCTGATCGGCATGGGTGTCGCCAATGCGACGCGGTCGAACCTGCTGCAGGCGGAAGAGGCCAAGGTGTCGATCGGCCCGGACGGCACGGTCACGATCGAAAGCGCGATGACCGATATCGGCACCGGCACCTATTCGGTGCTGTCGCAGGTCGCCGGCGAGTTGCTCGGCGTGGCGCCGGCGGACATCCAGGTCAAGCTCGGCGACAGCGCTTCCCCGGCCTCGTCCGGCTCGGGCGGTTCGTGGGGGGCGTGCGGATCGGGCTCTGCGGTCTATCTCGCCTGCGAGGAACTGCGCCGCCAGATCGCCGACGCACTCGGCGTCGACCCCGAGGCGCTGACGCTGAAGGACGGCATGGCGGTCGCGGACAATCGCGCCACGCCGCTGCGCGACCTCGTCGGCGACGGCATCACCGCGCAGGGCGCGATCAAGCCGGGCAAGCAGAAGGACCTGACGACGCAGGCGAGCTATGGCGCGCATTTCGCCGAAGTCGCGGTCAACGCGGTCACCGGCGAGGTGCGCGTGCGCCGCATGCTCGGCGTCTTCGCCGCGGGCCGCATCCTCAACGAAAAGACCGCGCGCTCGCAATGCCTGGGCGGCATGACCTTCGGCATCGGCGGCGCGCTGTCCGAGGAACTGTGGCACGACGCGCGTACCGGCAAGCTCGTCAACCGCGACCTCGCCGAATATCACGTGCCGGTGAACGCCGACGTGCCGCAGCTCGAGGTGCATTTCCTGCCCGAGCGCGACATCCATACCAATCCGCTGCATGCCAAGGGGTTGGGCGAACTCGGCATCTGCGGCGCGGGCGCGGCGATCGCCAATGCGGTCTACAACGCCTGCGGCGTGCGCGTGCTCGAATTCCCGATCACCGCGGACAAGCTGCTGCCCGGCCTGCCGCCGCTCTGAGGCGGCAGGCTTCCGAGCTTGCTGCCGTCGATTAATCGGACAATATGGCGGCAATGGGGGGCGCCGCCGGTCTGCTGACCGTGCCGACCCCGGCAGGGGAGCGACACATGCGGCAGGCGATCCGATCGGCGACGGGCGCGATGCTGGTCCTCGCGGCGCTGGTGCCGCACGCTGCCGCGGCGGCGCCGCACAGCTTCACTACGAGCGGCACCCGCTTCTTGATGGACGGCAAGCCGTATCAGGTCATCTCGGGCGAGATGCACTACGTCCGCGTGCCGCGGGCCTATTGGCGCGACCGCCTGCGCAAGGCCAAGGCGATGGGGCTCAACACCATCACCACCTACGCCTTCTGGAACGTGCATGAGCCGCGCCCCGGCGCCTATGATTTCACGGGGCAGAACGACATCGCCGCCTTCGTCCGTGCCGCGCAGGCGGAGGGGCTGAACGTGATCCTGCGCCCCGGCCCCTATGTCTGCGCGGAGTGGGAGCTCGGCGGCTATCCGGCGTGGCTGCTCAAGGACCGCCGCCTCGTCCTGCGCTCGACCGATCCCGTCTATAGCGCCGCGGTCGAGCGCTGGCTGGTGCGGCTGGGGCAGGAGGTGAAGCCGCTGCTGCTCGCCAACGGCGGCCCGATCGTCGCGGTGCAGCTCGAGAACGAATATGGCGCCTTCGGCAGCGATCCCGCCTATTTGCGCGGGCTGGAAGCGAGCTACCGCCGCGCCGGTCTCGGCGACGGCCTGCTGTTCACCTCGAACCAGGCGTCGGATCTTGCCAAGGGCTCGCTGCCGCACCTGCCGTCGGTGGTCAATTTCGGCTCGGGCGGGGCGAGGGCGGCGGTCGCCAAGCTGGAGGCGTTCCGGCCCGACGGCGTACGCATGGTCGGCGAATATTGG
>JBKBTU010000072.1:0-11212 GCA_046290715.1 Sphingomonas sp.
CGTGTCGTCGACGGGCGGCATGCCGGAATGCGGCGGCATGAAGAAGTTCCACAAGCCCGCGGCCTTCGCCTTGGCCTTGCACTCCTCGATGACCGGAATCACCTTCCAGCGCTCGCCGGCATGCTCCTGCGCGTCGTGCTCGGCCTGGCGCGGGCGAATCTCGGTGTCGATGAAGCTGCGCACCCGATCGCGGAAATAGGTCTCGCGCTCGCTCAAGGTGAAGTCCATGGGCCTCTCTCCGATCGACTTTCCGGCGGGTCTAGGCCATACCGCATATTCGGTAAAGTGGCCGCGGGTGTTCAGACGAGCGAATTTCACGCCTGATTTGTCGCCAGTGCAGAAAACACTGTTTCTTCGAAACGGGCGTGGCTAGAACGAGAGGATGGAGCAGACGGGGGCGGCAGCCGGCGGGGGCGAGGGCGCAGAGGAACAGGGCACGAAGCGTTTCCGGGCGAAGCGCGACGCGATCCTCTCCGCCGCCGCCGAAGCGATCAACGAGCAGAGCGCGAAGGGCATGACCTTCGCCGACGTCGCGCGCCGGGTAGGCCTCAATACCACCAGCGTCACCTATTACTTCAAGCGCAAGGAGGATCTTGCCGCAGCCGCGTTCGAGCATACGCTTGATCAACTGCTCGGCATGATCGACGAGGCAATGGCGGAGCCGACGCCACCGCTCCGCGTCCGCCGGTACCTTGCGCTCAACATGGAACGGCTGGCGCGCGTCCAGCTGGGCGAGGATCGCGCCATGGCAGTGCTGTCCGACCTGCGCGCGACCGAGGAGCCCAACCGTACCCGGTTGATGAATCGGTGGCGCGAGGTGTTCCGGCGCACGCGCGGACTGTGGGGCCAGCCCGCCAATCGCGGCGAGACCGATCTGTTCGGCGCGCGCGCGCACGTACTGCTGGAGAATACCTTCTGGCTGCCGGCCTGGCTGATCCGCTACGAACCCGACCAATATGCCCGCGTCGAGGCGCGGCTGATGGACGTGTTCGAGCATGGCGTCGCCGGGCCGGGCGCGCGCTGGTCGCCCCAGCCGATCGACCTCAGCCACGAAGAGACCGAACCCGGCCGCGCCGCCTTCCTGCTGGCGGCGACGCGGCTGATCAACGAACTCGGCTATCGCGGCGCATCGGTGCAGCGGATCGCCGCCGAACTCAACGTCACCAAGGGCAGCTTCTACCACCATCTCGATGCCAAGGACGATCTGGTGATCGCCTGCTATCGGCGCAGCTTCGATACGATCAGCGATGCTCAGCGGCTCGCGGACGCGGCCGGCGGCAGCCACTGGCAGCGCCTGTCCAGCACGATCGCCACCTTGCTCGACGTCCAGTTCGCCGAGCGCGCACCGCTGCTGCGGACGACGGCGCTTTCGGGGCTGCCCGGCGTGGTGCGCACCGCAATGGTCGACCGCTCGAACCGGATCGCGCGCCGCTTCGCCGGCACGATGATGGACGGCATCGCCGAAGGATCGATCCGCGCGGTCGACGCGCTGGTCGCCGCGCAGGCGCTGATGGCGCTTCAGAACGCGGCGTTCGACATGCGCAAATGGGCTGCAGCGATGCCCCGCGAGCGCGCGATCGCGATGTACGCCTCGACCTTGCTGTTCGGCCTGTTCGACGACCGCGCTTTGCGGTGATACACGCGCAGCCGCGAAGGGTTCGCCGCCCGCGGCACAGGAGATCTGCGACCGGCTTGCACCGTGCTCCTGCGCACGCAGGAGCCCAGGGTCGAGAACGCTGTCCTGTATGACTCTTCTTTCCTGCGTGCGCAGGGACACGGCATGCTGATCATTAAGAGACTGCGCTGATTTCCGCCTGTCCTGATGCGAGGTTCATCGACAGGATAACGTCAGACGCACCCTCTCCCCGCCTTTGCGCGAACTCAATAACCGTTGAGCCGCGCGAAGCGCTCGCGGTGATACGCCGCGTTGCCCCACATCGCCTCCAGCACCGCGGCGCGCTTCATGAAGAAGCCGGCGTCATGCTCGTCGGTCATGCCGATGCCGCCGTGGAGCTGGATCATCTCGCGCGTCACCAGCTTCGCCGTCTCGCCCGCGACCGCTTTCGCAAGGCTGACCGTCTGGTCGAGATCGGAGCGGCCGGCGTCGATCGCCTCCAACGCGCCCTCGACCACCGAGCGCATCAGTTCGAGCTCGGTGAACATCTTGGCCATGCGGTGCTGCAACGCCTGGAAGGTGCTGAGCGGCTGGCCGAACTGGACGCGGGTCTTGAGATAGTCGTTGGTGATCGCAAAGGCATGCTCGGCAAGGCCGAGCATTTCGGCGGTGACGAGGGCCGTGGCGTAATCGACGACGCGCGCGGTCAGCTCCGGCCCGCCGAGCCGGATCGCAGGGGCCGCCTCGAACCGCACCGCCGCGTGGCTGCGCCCGTCGGTCATGCGGCGGGGAGAGCGCGTCACACCCTCGTCGGACGAGACGAGATACAGGCCGTCCTCCGCGGCGACGACGAAAACCGCCGCCGTGTCGCCCTCGGCGACGAATGCCTTGGCACCGGTCAGCTTTCCGTCGGTGACGCGCGTCGCAAGCGGGCCGCCGTGGACGGGGCCTTCGTCCACCGCCAGCGTGGCGACGACTTCGCCGGCGGCGATCCGTGGCAGCCAGTCGGCCTTCGCCGCCTCGTTCTCGCCGAGCGCGATCGCGCTGGCGGCGGGGCCGGTCGATGCGAGCGGATGTGCCGCAAGGTTGCGGCCGAGCTGCTCGACCACCATGCCGAGCGACAGATAGCCGAGCGCGGACCCGCCATGATCCTCCGGCACGACGATGCCGCCCCACCCCATCTGCCCGATCTCCGCCCAGGCGCCGGGGTCGTAGCCCTCGCGGGGAGCGGCATCGCGCAGCCGGCGGAAGGCGGTGACGGGCGATTCGTTATCCGCCCATTCGCGCGCCATGTCGCGCAGCATCGTCTGTTCTTCGGTGAGCACGGCCATGTCGGTGGGTCCTGATTACTGGTGATCGAGCATGCCGAGGATGCGCTTGGCGACGATGTTGTTCTGGATCTCGGAGCTACCGCCATAGATCGACACCGCCTTGCCCCACAGCCAGGTGCGGGTCTGGGCGAGTTCGGCGTCGGTGAAGCCTTCGCCTTCCCAGCCGAGGCCGTTCATCCCCATGATCTCGACGCCGAGCTCGGCGCGGTCCTGGGTGATGCGCGCGCCGACGTTCTTCATGATCGAGGTGGCGGCGGACGGCCCCTGGTTGGACTTCGCCTCCAGTGCCGCGCGCCGCAGCGTCAGCATGAAGGCACGCGTGTCCATCTCGTGCCGGACGAGCCGCATGCGCAGGTCGGCATCGGCGAGCCTGCCCTCCGCGTCGGTGCCGCGATACTCCTTGGCGATCTGTGACAGCGGCTTGCCCGCGAGCAGCCGCCCCGCCGAACCGCCGCCGCCCGACAGGCTGGAGCGTTCGTGCTGGAGCAGGCGCTTGCCGATCGTCCAGCCCTCGCCTTCGCGGCCGACGAGGTTCGCCTTGGGAACCTCGACATTGGTGAAGAAGGTCTCGCAGAAGGGCGAGGCGCCGGAGATCAGGCGGATCGGCTTTACCTCGACGCCGGGGGCATCCATGTCGATCAGCAGGAAGCTGATACCCTCGTGCTTCCTGGTCTTGTCGGTGCGGACCAGCGCGAAGCATTTGTCCGCCCATTGGCCGCCGCTGGTCCAGGTCTTCTGGCCGTTGACGACATAATGGTCGCCACGGTCCTCGGCGAAGGTCTGGAGCGCGGCCAGGTCGGAGCCCGCGCCCGGTTCCGAATAGCCTTGGCACCAGCGCACCTCGCCGCGCGCGATGGCGGGGATATGCTCGCGCTTCTGCTCCTCCGTGCCATATTCGAGCAGGGTCGGACCGAACATCATCACGCCCATGCCGCCGATCGGGTTCCAGGCGCCGATCCGCGCCATTTCCTCCTGCAGCACGCGGGCCTCGGCACGCGACAGGCCGCCGCCGCCATAGTCGCGCGGCCAGGTGGGCACGCCCCAGCCCTTGTCGCCCATCGCCTTGGTCCAGGCCGCTTCGTCCGGCGAGGGGTCGTGCGGCCCCTCCAGCGCGGACAGCCCGCCGTCCTTGTGCGCGAGGCTCATGGGAAAATGCTCGGCAAGCCAGTCACGGGCCTCGGTGCGGAAGTCGGTGGCGGCGTCGGTCGCCATGGCAATCTCCTAAGCGCCCGAATCTGAAGATCGGGTATGGACGCGACGCATGCCACGAAAGGATCGGCGTGCAAAGCCCCGCCATTGGCTTGCGTCGCGTTATGCGCCAGACTGCGCTCCCCACGGGGGGAGCGAGCATGCGGTTCGAGCATAGGGCAGTGCCGATGGCGCTGGCGGCGGTACTGATCGACACGATCGGCTTCGGCATCGTCGCGCCCGTCTTTCCCGCCTTGCTGCGCAGCCTCGGCCAGACCGACATCGAGCATGCGACCCGGACCGCCGGCTGGATGCTCGTCGTCTATGCCGCGGCGCAATTCCTCGCGGGTCCGGTGCTCGGCAACCTGTCCGACCGGTTCGGGCGGCGTCCGGTACTGATCGCCTCGATGCTGAGCTTCGGCGCGGACTATGCCGTGATGGCGCTGTCGCCGACCGTCGCATGGCTCTTCCTGGGGCGCGCGGTGGCGGGCATCGCGGGCGCGGTCTACGGACCTGCCGGATCGGTGATCGCCGACGTCACGCCGCCTGAAAAGCGCGGCGGCACCTTCGCGCTGATCGGCGCCGCCTTCGGCCTCGGCTTCATCATCGGACCAGCCTTGGGCGGCCTGTTCTCGCTCTGGGGTCCGCGCGCGCCATTCGTCGCGGCGGCGACGCTGGCACTGATCAACGCGGCCGTCATGCTGGTGGCGATGCCGGAAACGCTCGCGCCGGAGAACCGCCGCCCGTTCCGGCTCCGCGACGCTCATATCATCGGTGCGTTCCGGCCGCTGTTCCACGCGGGTCACGCCGCCCCGCTGCTCGTCGCGATGTTCCTGTGGCAGCTCGCGCACATGGTCTATCCCGCGACGTGGAGCTTCTGGGCGACCGCACGGTTCGGATGGGACGCCAAGGCGATCGGCTGGAGCCTCGCCTTCGTCGGCCTCGTCTCGACGATCGTGCAGGGTGGGCTGACCGGCCGCGCGATCGCCCGCTTCGGCGAGCGGCGGGCGCTGCTGATCGGTCTGGTGGCAGGCGCCCTCTCCTTCCTCGCGTTCGCCGGGGTCACCGCGAGCTGGCAGGTCTATCTGCTGTTCTGCGCCAGCGCGCTGTCGGGGTTCGCGATGCCGGCGATGCAGGGACTGATGTCGCGGATGGTGGATGCGACGCGACAGGGCCAACTGCAGGGCGGCCTCGGCTCGATGGGCAGCGTTTCCGCGATCCTCGCACCGCTGCTGCTGACGCAGGTTCTCGCCTGGGGAATCGATCACGGCCTACCCGGCGCGGCGTTCGCCATCGCGGGGCTGCTGGGACTGGCATCGGCGGCGATCGTCGCGACGCGGGTGCGGGCAAGCTGATTCGAAGATTGCGTATGGTGCTCCCGCCGCAGCTGCCCTAGCCTGTCGCGATGACCCTTGCCGCAGACATGCTCGCATCCGACTTCGCGACGCTCCCCGACCTGATCGCCGTCCATGCCCGGGAACGCGGCGAGCGGATCGCACTCGCCGACGATGTCGGGACACTGGACTACGCAGCGCTCGACCGGGCGATGGACCGCGTCGCGGCGGCCTTGCAGCGCGACGGCATGCGCCCCGGGCAGGCGGTCGCGATCGTCGCGCAGGCGAGCATCGCCTATGCCGTCGTGTTCCTCGGCGCGCTGCGAGCCGGCTGCGTCGCGACGCCGCTCGCCCCCTCAGCGACGCCCGCCGCCCTTGCCGCGATGATCGTCGATTGCGGCGCGCCGATCGTCTTCCTCGACGACGCCAATGCCGCCGCGCTCGCCGATCAAGGCTTCGCCGCGACCCGCGTGCGGTTCGGGGACGCATTCGCCGCTTGGCTCGGCGCGGACGATGCAGCCCCCCAGTCCGCGGAGATCCGGCCGGACGATCCCTTCAACATCATCTATTCGTCGGGCACGACCGGTACGCCCAAGGGGATCGTGCAGAGCCATGCGATGCGCTGGGCGCATATCGCGCGCAACGCCGCCGCCGGATTCGACGAGGCGGTGACGATGGTGGCGACGCCGCTCTATTCGAACACGACGTTGGTCAGCTTCCTGCCGACGCTGGGCTGGGGCGGCACTGCGGTGCTGATGGGCAAGTTCGACGCGCGCCATTATCTGGCGCTCGCCGAGCGGCACCGCGCGACGCACACGATGCTGGTGCCGGTGCAGTATCAGCGCATCATGGCGCTGCCCGATTTCGACCGTTTCGACCTGTCGAGCTTCCGCTTCAAGACCAGCACCAGCGCCCCCTTCTCCGCCGCACTGAAGGCAGACGTCGTCGCCCGCTGGCCGGGGCTGCTCGTCGAATATTACGGGATGACGGAGGGCGGCGCCTCGTGCGGGCTGAACGCCACCGCCCATCCGGACAAGCTGCATACCGTGGGCCAGCCGCTGCCCGGCCACGAGATCCGCCTGATCGACGACGACGGGCGCGAGGTGGCACCGGGCAGCATGGGTGAGGTCGTCGGCCGTTCACCGACGATGATGACCGGCTACCACGGCCGCGCCGGCGCGACGCGAGAAGCGGAATGGTACGACGCCGACGGCCGTCGCTACATCCGCCACGGCGACGTCGGCCGCTTCGACGAGGACGGCTTCCTGATCCTGATGGATCGCAAGAAGGACCTGATCATCTCGGGGGGGTTCAACATCTATCCGTCAGACCTGGAGGCGGTGCTCGCGCAACATCCTGCGGTGGAGGAGGCGAGCGTGATCGGCGTGCCCTCGGACGCGTGGGGTGAGACGCCGGTCGGCGTCTACGTCGCGCGCGCCGGCGGCGAGGACGAGGACGCCGCCGCGATCCTCGCCTGGGCGAACGCACGCGTGGGCCGGACGCAGCGCCTGTCCGCGCTCCATCGCGTCGACGAACTGCCGCGCAGCGCGATTGGCAAGGTGCTCAAGCGCGAATTGCGCGATCGATTGGAGGCACAGGCATGACTCCGTTGCGTGACGTCATTGCTGGCCTCGAGCCGCTCGACGGCGGCTGGCGCGGGACGGTGCCCGACGGCTGGTTGCAAGGCCGCACCGCCTACGGCGGCTTCTCCGCCGCGCTGGCCTTGCACGCGGCGATTCAGTCGGACGTCGACCTGCCGCCGCTGCGGTCCGCGCTGGTGGCGTTCATCGGTCCGCTCAGCGGAGCGGTGACGATCCGCGCCCAGCGGCTGCGGCGCGGGCGCAACGCCGCCTTCGTACAGGCGGACGTGGAGAGCGAGGCCGGTCTGGGCCTGCGCGCCACCTTCGTCTTCATGGGCACGGTCGCGTCGGCGCTCGACCATCGTAGCGGCAGAGCGCCCGCCCTGGCGTTGCCTGGCCCGGACGACCGCATCCTGCGCGGCCATCCCGCGATCGCCTTCTCGCAGAATTTCGAACTGGTCGAAGGGCAGGACGCCGCGCCGTCAGAGTGGCTGCGTTGGGTGCGGCTGAAGGATCGCGACGGCCTCGATCCGATGGTCGAACTGATGGCGGTCGCAGATTGCCTGCCGCCCTCTGCGCTGAAACTGCTCGGCCGCCCGGCGCCGGTCAGTTCGATGACGTGGCAGCTCAACCTGCTCGGCGATGCACCGGCGACCGAGGACGGCTGGTGGCTGTTGCGCGCGACCACCGACTATGCCCGCGCCGGCAATTCCAGCCAGCAGATGGGCATCTGGGCGGCGGACGGCACGCCCGTCGCCGAACAGATGCAGAGCGTTGCGGTCTTCGCCTGAAGGCTTGCGACAGTTTGCGACAGATTCGCGATGCGTGGACATATCGCGGCGACATGGCGCCGCGATAGGGGCGAGGTGCGGCGTGAGGCAGGCTCCGCCGCTGGAGATGTGATGCGATGCGTAGATCCCTGGTGATGATGATGGCGGTGGGCAGCGTCCTGGCGGGCCCCGCCCTGGCGCAGACCGCGGCGGCGCCCCCTCCCCCGCCCCCGGGCGGCGGCTGGATGCGTGCCGACACCAATGGAGACGGTGTGGTGACGCGGGCCGAGGTCGTCGCGGAAGCGGAGGCGCGCTTCGCCGCGATGGACAGCAACAAGGACGGCAAGGTCACGCCCGAGGAGCGCGAAGCCGCACGCAACGCGACGCGCGGCGGTTGGGGACGTGGCTACGGCATGCGCGGCGGCGGTGACGGAGTGATGACCCGCGACCAGGCGGTGCTGCGCGCCGGCGAACGCTTTGACCGGATCGACACCAATCGCGACGGCAAGCTCGACGCGGCGGAGATCGCCGCCTCCCGTCCGATGCGCGGCCCCCGCGCTGGCGGCGCGATGCCCCCGCCCCCGCCTACGCCCCCGCCCGCCGCGACCCCGGTCCCGCCGGCGCAGTGAACCCCAGCCGATGACGATGGTGCCGGGCGCGGAGGGCCGCGCCCGGCCTTGCACGGGGCCGCACCATGTCTAATGCCGAAGCGATGGGAGACATGCCGCATCTGCTGCTCGTCGACGACGAGCGTTCGATCCGCGAGCCGCTGGCGCAATATCTGACGCGACAGGGCTTCCGCGTCACCCAGGCCGGGGATGCGGAGAGCGCGCGGACGCGGCTCGCCGCTTATGCCATCGACCTCGTCATCCTCGACGTGATGATGCCGGGCGAGGACGGCCTGTCGCTGTGCCGGCACATCGCCGCGACCAGCGATACCCCCGTGATCCTGCTCACCGCGAAGGCGGAGGAGACCGACCGCATCGTCGGGCTGGAGATGGGCGCCGACGATTATGTCGTGAAGCCCTTCTCGCCGCGCGAGCTCGCGACGCGGGTGAAGGTGGTGCTGCGTCGCCTCACCGCCGGGGGTGCACGCCAGCATGCGCCCGAGAGCGGCTCCTACGCCTTTGCGGGCTGGGTGCTGAAGACGGGCGAGCGCGCGCTGGTCGACCGCGAGGGCGTCTCGGTGGCGCTGTCGACCGGCGAATACAATCTGCTGCTCGCGTTGGTGACGCGGCCCCGCCAGGTGCTGACCCGCGACCAGTTGCTGGACCTGACGCAAGGGCGCGAGGCGGCGGCGTTCGACCGCGCGATCGACAATCAGGTGAGCCGGCTTCGCCGCAAGATCGAGGCGGACGCGAAGGCGCCCGAGATCATCAAGACCGTCTGGGGCGGCGGCTATACGCTGGCGGCCGAGGTCACCCGATTGTGACGTCCCGCCGCCTGCGGCTGTGGCCGCGTAGCCTCGCCGGGCAGATGGCGGTGCTGATCGCGATCGCGCTGTTCGTCGCTCAGGCGGTCAATTTCGGCTTGGCGCTGCGCGAGCGCGCGCAGTTCCGGTTGGCCCAGGCGACGCGTCCCGTCGCCATTCGCATCGCCGACGCGATCGAGCGCGAGGCGCAGGGCATCCGCCCGATCGCGCGCGATCGCGGGCGTATCCGCCGCGCCGACGGCAACGCTATCCCGCCCACGCTGCCGCGCATGCCCGCGATCGCGGCCGAGCTGCGCGAGCAGCTTCACGAACAGGGCGTCGACGTCGGCCGGATCGACACGGGCGTACGCGGCTGGGGCCCGGCGGACGACGCGATGGTGGCGCGTGGCGGCGGCCGACCGGGTCGCAGCCGTCGCCCGATCGACCGGCCGCCGGAGGCGCTGCTGATCGCGATCGAGCGGCCGGGGCATGGCTGGCTGGCGGTGATCGTCCCGTGGGACGACGATGGCGGCATGCACCTGTTCTGGCGATTGTTCGCGCAGACGCTGATCCTCTACGGTGTCGTGCTGCTGCCGGTGTTGTGGATAGCGCGGCGCATCTCGCGGCCATTGCGCGATCTCACCCTCGCGGCGCAGCGGTTCGGGCGCGGCGGCGATGCGCCGGTCGCGGTGCCGGTGCGGGGCCCCGCCGACATCGCCGGGCTGGTCCAGTCCTTCAACGCGCTCCAGCTGCGCGTCACCGCGATGCTCGACGAAAAGGATCGGATGCTCGGCGCGATCGGCCACGACCTCAAGACCCCGCTCGCCGCGCTGCGCGTGCGGATCGAGTCCGTCGAGGACGACACCGATCGCACCCGCATGTCCGAAACCGTGACCGAGATGAACCGGACGCTGGACGACATCCTTTCGCTGGCACGGCTCGGCCGGCCGAGCGAACCGCCGACCGAAGTCGACCTCGCCGCGCTGGTCGACGCCGTGGTCGAGGATTTTCGCGATCTCGACCAGGACGTCGACTTCGAAGAAGCGGACCGGCTGCGCATGCGGCTGCGCCCGTCGCTGATCCGCCGTGCGATCCGCAACCTGATCGAGAATGCGGTCAAGTACGGCGGCGGTGCCGCGGTGCGGCTGGTGGTCGCCGAGCTTACGGTGGCGATCGAGGTGGCGGATCGGGGTCCGGGCATTCCCGACGAGCGGCTTGCCGACGTGTTCGAGGCGTTCACGCGGCTCGAGACCTCGCGCAACCGCGACACCGGCGGCATCGGTCTCGGCCTCGCCCTCGCCCGCACGATCGTGCGAGAGGCCGGCGGCGAGGTCTCGCTCGCCAACCGATCGGGCGGCGGGCTGTGCGCGACGATCACGCTGCCGCGGTGACGCGTCAGTCCTCGGTGATGAGGCTGTGCTGCCGGGTGTCCCGCATCCGCCAATAGGTGACGAGCGACACCCCGATCATCCCCGTGACGTACCAATAGAAGGCGCGCTCGACATGAGCGTCCTTCAGCCACAAAGCGACGAATTCGGCGGTGCCGCCGAACGCGGTATTCGCCAGTGCGTACGGCAAGGCGACGCCGAGCGCGCGGATGTGCGCGGGAAAGAGCTCGGCCTTCACCACCGCATTGATCGCGGTATAGCCGGTGACGATCACCAGCGCCGTCATCACCAGCGCCCCCGCGACGACCGGATCACGCACCGTCTCCAGCGCGGTGAAGATCGGTACGGTCGCGATCACGCCGGCCACGCCGAAGCCGATCATCAGCGGCCGCCGCCCGATCCGGTCTGACAAGGCGCCCGCAAGCGGCTGCAAGGCGGCGTAGACGGCGAGTGCGATCGTCATCACCCAGGTTGCGGTCTCGCGGTCGAACTTGGCGGTGTTGACCAGGAATTTCTGCATGTAGGTGGTATAGGCATAGAAGGCGAGCGTCCCGCCGGCGGTGAGCAGGATCACCGTCGCCGCCTCGCGCGGGTG
>JBKBTU010000073.1:0-11181 GCA_046290715.1 Sphingomonas sp.
GCTCGGCGCGCTTGTCGGCGATCGAGACGAAATCGGCCGGCCCCTTGCGGCTGACCTGGAGGTTCTGGACCTCGTTGAAGTCGCTGGACCATCTGGTCGCGCTCGGCGTCGATGCGATATGGATCTCGCCGATCTTTCCCTCGCCGATGCACGACTTCGGCTATGACGTCGCCGATTATTGCGACATCGATCCACGCTTCGGCAGCCTCGCCGATTTCGACAGCCTGCTCGCCGCCGCGCACGCCCGCGGGTTGAAGCTGCTGCTCGATTTCGTGCCCAACCACAGCTCGACCGACCACCCCTGGTTCCGGGAAAGCCGGTCGTCGCGCGACAATCCCAAGCGCGACTGGTACATCTGGCGCGACCCTGCGCCGGACGGCGGCCCCCCGAACAACTGGATCAGCGATTTCGGCGGTTCGGCCTGGGAGTATGACGCCGCCACCGGCCAATATTACTACCACGCCTTCCTGAAGGAACAGGCCGACCTCAACTGGCGCAACCCAGGGTTGAGGCAGGCGATGATAGACGCCCTGCGCTTCTGGTTCGACCGCGGTGTCGACGGCTTCCGCATCGACGTGCTGTGGCACATGGTCAAGCACGCGGCTTTCCCCGACAATCCGGCTAACCCCGCCTACCGGCCCGAGATGGGCGAGATGCACAGCGTGCTCCAGCTCCACTCGACCGACCAGCCCGAAGTCCACGGCATCGCCGCCGAGATGCGCGCCATCGCCGACGGCTATCCCGGCGACCGCGTGCTGATCGGCGAGATCTACCTGCCCGTCGAGCGGCTGATGCACTATTACGGGCTGGACGCGCCGGAGGTGCACCTCCCCTTCAACTTCCAGCTGATCGACGCTCCCTGGGATGCGCGCCACCTCGCGCGGCTGATCGCCGAATACGAAGCGGCGTTGCCGCCCGGCGGCTGGCCCAATTGGGTGCTCGGCAACCACGACCGCCCGCGCATCGCGACCCGCGTCGGCGAAGCGCAGGCGCGGGTCGCCGCGGTGCTGCTGCTGACGCTGCGCGGCACGCCGACGATCTATTACGGCGACGAGATCGGCCTCGCCGACGTGGCAATTCCTACCGACCGCGTGCAGGACCCGCGCGAGTTGCGCGAGCCCGGGCTCGGCCTGGGGCGGGACCCGGTGCGCACGCCGATGCCGTGGAACGCGAGCGAGCACGCCGGCTTCTCCACCGCGGAGCCGTGGCTGCCGCTCAACACCGACTGGCCGACCCGCAACGTCGCCGCGCAGGCGCATGAGGGCTCGATGCTGGCGCTGTACCGCGCGCTGCTCCACCTGCGCCGCAAGCACGCCGCGCTCGCCACCGGCGACTTCCGCCTGCTCGCGGCGGAGGGCGACGTCCTCGCCTACGAACGCTGGCAGGGCGACGAGCGGATCGTCGTCGCGCTCAACATGGGGGCGAGCGAGCAGCGGGTGCGATTGCCCGGGGGGCAGCCGCTGCTGGGCACGCACGCTCCCTCGTCCGTCCGGAGAGAGGGGGAGGTGGTGCTTGCGCCGAACGAGGCTGTCATCCTGCTCGCCAGCGGCTAAGCCCATCCCATGAAGATCGCGATGCTCGCCCCCATCTCGTGGCGCACCCCGCCGCGCCACTATGGCCCGTGGGAACTCGTCACCAGCCTGCTGACCGAGGCGCTGGTCGCGCGCGGCATCGACGTGACGCTGTTCGCGACGCAGGACAGCCTCACCGCGGGCACGCTCGCGGGCGTCGTCCCCGCGCCCTATTCCGAAGACCCGAGCATCGACGCCAAGGTATGGGAATACCGCCACCTCGCGCATCTCTTCGAGCGCGCCGGCGAATTCGACCTCATCCACAACCAGGCCGATTTTCCCGCCCATGCCTTCGCGCCTCTGGTCGACACGCCGATGGTGACGACGATCCACGGCTTCTCGTCGGATCGCATCCTGCCGATGTACCAGCCCTTTCAGGACCGGGTGCATTACGTCGCGATCAGCGATGCCGACCGCTCGCCCCAGCTGCGCTACGCCGCGACGATCCACCACGGCATCGTGCTGGACGACTTCCCCTTCGACGCGGACGGCAGCGACGCGCTGCTGTTCTTCGGCCGCATGCATCCCGACAAGGGCGCAGGCGAAGCGATCGCCGTCGCGCAGGCGACGGATCGCGATCTCGCCATGTACGGCATCGTCCAGGACCAGGGCTATTACGAGCGCGCCGTCGCACCCCACCTGTCGGATCGCATCGTCCATCCCGGCGCGGTCGGCGGCGCGGAGCGGACGCGCGCGCTCGGCCACGCCGCGGCGCTGCTCCACCTCATCAACTTCGACGAACCCTTCGGCCTGTCGGTGGTCGAGGCGATGGCGTGCGGCACGCCGGTGATCGCGATCAACCGCGGCTCGATGCCGGAGCTGATCGACGACGGCGTCACCGGCTTCCTGGTCGACAGCGTCGAGGAGGCGATCGCCGCGGTCGGCCGGCTCGGCGAGATCGATCGCGCCGCCTGCCGCCGCGCGGTCGCCGAGCGCTTCTCGGTCGAGCAAATGGCGGACCGCTACATCGCGCTCTACCGCGCCATCATAGGCGGCTGACCGAGCGATGATTTTGGGCGTATAGGACGCAGATGCTGTCCCGGCTCCGCCGCTTCCTATCCGAAGAACAATGGGAGTTCCTGCCCCACGAAATCCCGGCGATTCCCGGCTCGCCCGGGTCGGTCGAGCATGCGCTGCGCTACCGCATCGCCTATGGCGCGATCGCGATCCTGCTCGGGCTCACCGGCGGCCTCGGCAATGCGCTGATCTCGGCGAACACCTATACGCTGCAAGGCGCGCTCGGCCTCGATCCCGCCGAGATCGCCTGGCTGCCGACGGTCTATGTGATGACCAACGTCAGCATCAACCTGCTGCTCATCAAGTTTCGCGCCCAGTTCGGATTGCGGCCGTTCGCGTTGATCTTCCTCGGGCTTTACGCCGCCTTCACGCTCGGCCACCTGTTCGTGCGCGGGTTCGACACCGCGATCCTGGTCCGCGCGGCGAGCGGCATGGCGGGCGCCGCCGTCTCCAGCCTCTGCCTCTATTACATGATGCAGGCGCTGCCGCTCAAATGGCGGCTGAAGGCGGTGGTCGTGGGCATCGGCATTCCGCAATGCGCGACGCCGCTCGCGCGGTTGTTCTCGCCGGACCTGCTCGCCATGTCGCAATGGCGCACGCTCTACCTGTTCGAACTCGGGCTCGCCCTGCTGAGCCTCGCCGCCGTCGCCTGCCTGCGCCTGCCGCCGACCAGCCGGTCCAAGGTGTTCGAACCGCTCGACTTCCTCACCTTTATGCTGTTCGCCGGATCGATGGCGCTGTTCGCCGCGGTGCTCGGGCTGGGGCGGATCGTGTGGTGGACCAACGCGCCCTGGATCGGCTGGGCGCTGGTCGCGGCGATCCCGATGCTGGGCGCGGCGCTGCTGATCGAGCATCACCGCGTCAATCCGCTGCTCAACACGCGCTGGCTCGGCAGCGCCGACATCGTCCGCTTCACGGTGGTGACGATCATGGCGCGCATCCTGCTCTCCGAACAGACCTATGCCTCGGTCGGGCTGCTCACCGTGCTCGGGCAGAACAACGACCAGCTGGTGCCCTTCTTCACCATCATCTTCCTCGCGTCCGCCGCCGGCGTGACGCTGAGCGCGGTGACGCTCGACGTGAACCGGCTGACCCACCCGATCATGCTGGCGATCGGCCTCGTCGCCGTCGCCGCCTTCGCCGACAGCCATGCGACCAGCCTGACCCGCGCACCGCAGATGTACTGGAGCCAGGCGCTGATCGCCTTTGCCGCCACCTATTTCCTGGGGCCCGCCTTGCTGTTCGGCATGACCCGCGCGCTCCAGCAGGGGTCGGGGCATATCATCAGCTTCGTCGCGCTGTTCGGCCTCATCAACTCGATCGGCGGCCTCGCCGGCACCGCGCTGCTCGGCAGCTATCAGGTGATCCGGGAAAAGGCGAACAGCGCCGCGCTGGTGCAGGCGATCGACCCCACCGACCCGATCGTCGCGCAGCGGCTGCAAGCGGGCGGCGCGGCGGTGTCGCGCGTCGTCGGCGACCCGGCGCTGCGCAGCGCGGAGGGAGCCACCATCCTGTCGCAGACCGCGACGCGCGAGGCCAACGTGCTCGCCTATGACGACGTCTTCCGGTTGGTCGCGGTGCTCGCCGCGCTCACCTTCTGCTACCTTGTCTTCCTCATCATTCGCCGTGCGCGCCGCGAGAGGCGCGCCGCTCTAGCCGAGACGCCCGCATGACCGACACCCGCAGCCCCGTCGACCCCACGCCCGCGACCGACGAGGCGCTGGCGGAGCATGGGGCGGAAGCGGATGCGGCGGCGCCTGCCGCGGCGCCGGCGAGTTCGGGCTGGCGGCCGCAGCCGCCCGGCCGCACCGCCCTGGTCGTCATCGTCCTGCTCGCGATCGGCGGCGTGCTGGCGGTGCTCGCCGCGTGGCGGATGCCGCCGTTCGCCAACGCCTATCAGTCGACCGACAACGCCTATGTCCGCGGTCGCACCACGGTGATCGCGCCGCAGGTGTCGGGCTATGTCACGCAGGTCTTCGTCCGCGACTTCGACACCGTCGCCCCCGGCCAGCCGCTGGTGCGGATCGACGACCGCATCTACCGCCAGCGCGTCGACCAGGCGGCGGCGCAGGTCGCCGCGCAGGCGGCGACGCTCGCCAACGCCCAGCAGTCGGAGCGCAGCCGCGCCGCGAGCTTCGCCGCCCAGACCGCCGCGGTCGCCAACGCCGAGGCGCAGCTGATGCGCGCGCAGGCCGACATGAACCGCGTCAACGACCTCGTCACCGACGGCTCGGTCTCCTTGCGCGAACGCGACCAGACGCTCGCCGCGCTCCGCCAGGCGCAGGCGGCGGTGCAGCAGGCCCGCGCCGCGCGCGAGATCGCGGCGCAGGACATCCGCACCGTCCAGGTCGGCCGCGGCGGCCAGCGCGCGGGCGTCTCCGGTGCCGAAGCCGCACGCCGCCTCGCGCAGATCGACCTCGCCAATACCGTGATCCGCGCGCCCGAGGGCGGCCGCCTCAGCGAGGTCGGCGTCCGCGTCGGCCAGTACGTCACCGCCGGCTCGCAGCTGATGTTCCTGGTGCCGCCCGAAACCTGGGTGATTGCCAATTTCAAGGAGGCGCAGACCGCGCGCATGGTCGTAGGCCAGCCGGCGAGCTTCACCGTCGACGGTCTCGCCAACGCGCGCCTCACCGGCCGGGTCGAGCGCATCTCGCCCGCCGCCGGCTCCGAATTCGCGGTACTGAAGGCGGACAACGCCACCGGCAACTTCACCAAGGTGCCGCAGCGCATCGCGGTGCGCATCCGCATCGACCCGGGCCAGTCCCTCGCCGCGCGCCTGCGCCCCGGCATGTCCGTCCAGGCCCGCGTCGACACCGCCACCGGCCCGGTGGTGCGATGACCTTGCCTCCCCCCCTCCGTCACCCCGGACGTGGTCCGGGGTCCACCGATCCGCAGGCTCTGCCGCTCGTGACTTCAGCGAAGCGGCGGCAACCCCAGGCCGACCGCCAGATCGGACCAAGTCGGATTGTCCCGCTCGATCAGGTTCTTCTTCCAGTCGCGCCGCCAACCCTTGATGCGTTTCTCGCTCGCGATGGCATCGGCCATCGTGTCGGCGACCTCGAACCACACCAGCAACATAACGCCATGCTCGCTGGTGAAGCCGCCGAATGTCCCGGCGCGATGCTGCATCATCCGGCCGATCAGGTTCGACGTGACGCCGACATACAACGTGCCATTGAAGCCGCTGGCGAGGATGTAGACACACGGTTGCCGGTCCCTCATGCACGGGAGACTGAGGCATCGCCGATGCGAAAACAAGGCGCGATACCCACGAGATCCCTACCGTCACCCCGGACTTGTTCCGGGGTCCACCCTTCCGCCCGCTCGCCGGCGTGTAAGTACGCGGCACGGTGGATGCCGGAACAAGTCCGGCATGACGGAAGAATTGGCCATGTCGGGGCACCCAACGCCATCCGCGTCTTCGCCCGCACCCTCATCACCCTTGCCGCAAGCACCACGCTCGCCGCCTGCATCGGCCCCCGCCCCGCTCCGCCGGCCGCCAGTGCCGTCGTAGCGCCGCCGGCGTGGCGCACCGCGCTCGGGGCGGGGCAGCCGGTGCGCGGCGACTGGTGGGGCGCGTTCGGCGATCCGGTGCTGACCGACCTCGTCACCCGCGCGCTGGCGAACAACGTCGACCTCGCCGCCGCCGCGTCGCGGATCGAGGAGGCGCGCGCCGCGCTGCGCCTCGCCCGCGCGCAGCAGACGCCGACGCTGGGCGGCGCACTGCCCGGCACCACCGGACAGACCGTAAGCCCGTTCGGCACGCCGAGCGACGCGTTCGGTGCGCAGCCGGCGATCACCGCGAGCTACGACCTCGACCTGTTCGGGCGCCTGCGGCAAGCGAGCCGCGCCGCGCAGGCGCAGGCGCTCGCCAGCGAGGGCGCGCGCGACACCGTCCGCCTCGCCATCGCGAGCGGCGTCGCCAGCGGCTACATCGGCTTGCGCGCGCTCGACCAGCGGCTCGCCGTCGCGCAGGAGACGCTCGCCGCGCGCACCGAGGCGCTGCGCATCGCCCGCCGCCGCGCCGAGGCGGGCTATACCTCCGCGCTCGAACTGCATCAGGCGGAGGCGGAATATCGTGCCACGCAGCAGCTCGTTCCCGCTGCGCAGCTGGCGATCAGCCGGCAGGAGAATGCGCTCAGCCTGCTGCTCGGCACCACCCCCGGCCCGATCCCACGTGGATTGCCGCTCGATCGGCTGACCGCGCCCGCGGTGCCCGACGGGCTTCCCGCCGACCTGCTGCGCCGCCGTCCCGACCTGTTCCAGGCCGAACAGACGCTCGTCGCCGCCGACCGCACGCTCGACAGCGCGCGCGCGGCGATGCTGCCCAACCTCGCGCTGACCGGATCGGCCGGCGTCGTGCTGTCGACCGCGCTCGCCAATCCGATCGGCGTCTTCTCGATCGGCGCGAGCGTGCTGTCGCCGATCTTCGACGGCGGCCGCTTGCGCGCGCAGAACGACGTCGCGGTGGCACGGCGCGACCAGGCCGCCTTTGCCTATCGCCGCACTGCGCTCACCGCGTTCCAGGAGGTCGACAACGCGCTCGCCGGCGTCGCGCGGTCGGGCGAACAGGCGACCGCGCTCGGGTTGCAGGTCGATGCGCTCGCCGCGGCGCTGCGCAACGCCAGCAACCGCTACCGCGCCGGCTATACCTCGTACATCGAGCAACTCGATGCGCAGCGTGGTCTGCTCACCGCCGAGCTCGCGCTGGTGCAGGCGCGCGCCGACCGTCTGTCCGCCTATGTCGCGCTCTACCAGGCGATGGGCGGCGGCTGGACGCGGGCGGATGTGGCCGCGACGACACGCTGACCCTCGCTTCGTCGCGGAGGGGAGGATCGCTTCGCGGGGCAGGACGTTGGCGCTTCCCGACCCCTAACCCATGCTTGTCCCCGCCTCATGATCGATTGCGCTGCGTGCCATGCCCGATGAAGACCTGAAGAGTTCGGGCGCGATCAGCGTCGGCAGCTGGGACTGGGACGTCGTCGCCGATCGCGTCACCGCCGATCCGGCCTTCGCCACGCTCTACGGCGTCGATGCCGTCGAGGCGCGCGAGGGCGCGAGGCTCGACCGGTTCTTCGGCGCGATGCACCCCGAGGATCAGCTGCGGGTCCGCGACGAGATCGCCGCCGCGCTGGCCACCGGCGCGCCGTTCGAGAGCGACTATCGCCTGCTCCAGCCCGACGGCCGCGCCCGCTGGGTGGCGGCGCGGGGCCGCGCGGTGTTGGATGCCGACGGTCGCGCGACCCGCTTCCCCGGCATCAGCTTCGACATCGACGCGCGCAAGTCGGCGGAACTGCGCCTGCAGGCGCTGGTCCAGCTCAACGACCGGCTCCGCGACGCCGGCGATCCCGCCGATCTCGCTTATGCCGCGGTGGAGATCCTCGGCCGGCTGTTCGACGTCAGCCGCTGCGGCTACGGCACGATCGATCGCCACGCCGAGACGATCGTCACCGAGCGGCCGTGGTGCGCGCCCGGCATCGCGCCCTTGCCCGCGATCCTCCACTTCCGCGACTACGGGTCGTACATCGAGGACCTGAAGCGCGGCGACACCGTCGCGATCGGCAACGTCTACGACGACCCCCGCACCCGCGACACCGCGGAGGGGCTGAAGGGCCTCGCCGCTCTGTCGTTCATCAACATGCCGGTGACCGAGCAGGGCGGCTTCGTCGCGTTGCTCTATCTCAACAACGCGGTGCCCCGCGTCTGGCTGCCCGAAGAGGTGACCTTCGTCCGCGACGTCGCCGAGCGTACGCGCGACGCGGTCGAGCGCCGCCGCGTCGAGCGTGAGCTGAGCCAGCTCACCGCCAGCCTCGAACAGCAGGTCGAGGAGCGCACCGCCGAGCTGATGACCGCCGAATCGCATTTGCGCCAGGCGCAGAAGATGGAGGCGGTCGGCCAGCTCACCGGCGGCCTCGCGCACGATTTCAACAACATGCTGACCGGCATCTCGGGCGCGATCGAGATGATGCAGGTCCGCATCCACCAGGGCCGGATCGGCGAGCTCGATCGCTACGCCAATGCCGCTTTGGGCGCCGCGCGGCGTGCCGCCGCGCTGACCCACCGCCTGCTCGCCTTCTCGCGCCGGCAGACGCTCGATCCCAAGCCGACCGACATCAACCGGCTGATCGACGGCCTGCGCGACCTCATCCAGCGCACCGTCGGGCCGGGGATCACGATCGAGGTGGTCGGCGCGGGTGGACTGTGGCCGGCGATGGTCGATCCCAACCAGCTCGAGAACGCGCTGCTCAACCTGTGCATCAACGCGCGCGACGCGATGCCAGACGGCGGCCGCATCACCATCGAGACCGCCAATCGCTGGCTCGACGCCCGCGCCGCGCGCGAGCGCGACCTCGAACCGGGCCAATATCTCTCGCTCTGCGTCACCGACACGGGCACGGGCATGACGCCCGAGGTGCAGGCGCGCGCCTTCGACCCCTTCTACACCACCAAGCCGATGGGCGAGGGCACCGGGCTCGGCCTGTCGATGATCTACGGCTTCGCGCGCCAATCCGGCGGGCAGGTGCGCATCTATTCCGAGCTCGGCCAGGGCACGACGATGTGCATCTACCTGCCCCGCCACTACGGCGAGGCGGATGACGAGGCGGAGACGGCGCTCGCGGTCCCCGCCGCCGCCGGCGAGGGCCGCCACACGGTGATGGTCGTCGACGACGAACCGACGATCCGCATGCTGGTGGTCGAGATCCTCGAGGAGATGGGGCACACCGTGCTGGAGGCGGGCGACGGCGCCGCCGCGATGCGGCTGCTCGCCACCGGTGCGCACGTCGACCTGCTGGTCACCGACGTCGGCCTGCCGGGGCAGATGAACGGCCGCCAGGTCGCCGATGCCGCACTGGCGCTGCTGCCGCAGCTCAAGGTGCTGTTCATCACCGGCTATGCCGAGAATGCGGTGATCGGCAACGGCCCGCTCGGCCCCAACATGGCGCTCGTCACAAAGCCGTTCGCGATGGACGTGATCGCCGACCGCATCCGGACGATCCTGGAGGGATAGAGTCCGGCTATCCGACGAGCGCGAGCAACCGCTCCGCCTCGGCAAGGTGGAGCCGCTCGACCATCGCACCGTCGAGCCGGATCGCGCCCAACCCCGCCGCCGCGGGCGCGGCAAAGGCGGCGACCACCTGCCGCGCCCAGGCGATGGCCTCCGCGCTCGGGGCGAAGGCGGCATTGGCGGCATCGATCTGGCCGGGGTGGATCAGCGTCTTGCCATCGAAGCCGAGCATCGCCCCCTGCGCGCATTCCGCCGCCAGCCGCGTATCGTCGCCGAGCGCGTTGCACACGCCGTCGAGCACCGTCAGCCCCGCCGCCCGCGCCGCGATCACCATCTGCGTCAGCGCCGGCAGCAGCGGCGTGCGCGCGGCGTCGGGCCGGCAGCGCATATCCTTGGCGAGGTCGTTGGTGCCGGCGATCAGCAGCGCGAGCCCGCTCGCCCCGGCGGCGGCGGTGATCTCGCCCAGCCGCACGATCGCCTCGCACGTCTCGATCATCGCCCAGATCGGCGGGCCGTCCGCACCGAGCACGTCCCGCAAGGCGACGAGGTCCGCCGCGCGCGACACCTTGGGCAGGACCACCGCCGCGACGCCCGAGGCCCCCGCCAATGCCGCCGCATCCTCCCTGCCCCAGGGGGTATCGAGTGCGTTGATCCGCACCGCGCAGGCGCGCGCGCCGAACCCCTCGGCCGCCGCCGCCACCGCCGCTTCGCGTGCCGCCGCCTTCGCCTCCGGCGCCACCGCATCCTCGAGGTCGAGGATCACCGCATCGCAGGCGAGCGCGCGCGCCTTGGCCATCGCGCGCGGGTTGGAGGCGGGCATGAACAATACGCTGCGGCGGCGCGGCGTCGGGCTCGGCTGAAGGTCGTCGATCATGCGTCCGCTCTACCGCGGCGATCAGGCGCTCACCAGCCGCGCGAGGTCGATCAGCGTCCGCGGCATCGCCGCGCCCGGCTGCGTCGCGATATAGCGCGACACCCAGGCCGGCCCGTACTTCGCCTTGAACGCGCGCAGCCCCGCGAAGCCGTACAGCCGCTCGCCATTGGCGAACAGAGCATGGCCCAGCCGCGCCCAGACCGGCGCCAGCCGCCCGCTCGGCATGCCCGACAGCGGCGCCATGCCGAGGTTGAAGCGCTCGTAGCCCGCCTCGCGCGCCCAGCCCAGCAGCCGCACCATCATCATCTCCATCGTGCCGTACGGCGCGTCCGGATGATGCCGCATCAGGTCGACCGACGCCTCCTCGCCGTCCCCCGATACCCAGATGTTGGCGAAGGCGACGATGCGTCCCTCCACCCGCACCAGCGCGATCGGGAAGCGCGCCAGATAGGCGGCATCGAACGCGCCGAGGCTGAAGCGCTTCTCGCGCCCCGCCTTGTCGGCGAGCCACGCCGCCGACACGCCCTCGAGTTCCGGGATCAGCGCCGGTACCGCGGCGGCCGGCTCGACCGAGAAGACTGCGCCCGCCGCCTCCGTCCGCCGCACCGCGTGGCGCAGCGACTTGCCGCGCGGGCCGCTCGTCGTGAAGTCGGCGAGGGCGACATGCGCGATCGCCGTTCATGACAGCAGCATCCCACGCACGCGCAGATAAT
>JBKBTU010000074.1:0-3958 GCA_046290715.1 Sphingomonas sp.
AGTCGCCGGCGAGCACCAGCGGCGCCTTGCTTGCGGTCAGCGCACCGATGAAGCCGTGCAGCGCATCGACCTGCCGCCGGTAGGCGGTGAAGCTGCGCGTGTCGGAGACACCGGAGGCGCCGCGGGCATTGAGGTGCGTGTCGAGCACGATCAGCGGAACGGCGCGGCCGGGGACGCGCAGCGCGACCGCGAGCATGCCCTTGTTGGCGAGGCAGTCGTAGCCCGCGCACGCGAAGCGCGGGAAGGCGATGCGGCGCACCGCCAGGATCGGATAATCGGAGAAGATCGCGAGGCCGCTGTCCTCGCGCGGCGCCTCCGTCTCGCCATGCCAGAAGCTCGCCTGGTCGAGATAGGCCTGCTCCGCCGCCGTGGTGGCGGGCGCGGCCGCCATATCCTCGCTCGGGCCGAAGGCGGCGTAGCGATAGCCCGCGGCGCGGCCGATGTCCTTTTGCGCGGCGCCGAACGCCTCCTGCACCGCGACCACCTGCGGCCCTTCTCCCCGCGCATGCAGCGTCCGCAGGCTCGCCGCGATCGATGCCGCCGCCTCCGTGCGGCCGTGCGTCAGCGGCCAGGGCAGCCCTTCGACGTTATAGGAAAGGATGCGGATCGGGCCGGTGGCCGGCACGGCATGGGGGGCCGCCGCCTCGACCGCCATCACCGGCCGCGGTTCGGCGAGACCCATCGTCAGCACCGCCGCGGCCACCATCACGATCCCGACCATCCGCACCGCCGTGTCTCCCCAACCCCTTGAAGAGACGTGGTAGGCGGCGCGGGATGACGGCGGGGCGTAGCAAGGATGACAAGCGCGTCATCTAAGCCCGATCCGGTACGATCAGTAGCGCGTGATCTCGACCGGCAATTGGCGATAGCCGTGCACGAAGCAGGCGGCGACGCGCGTCGGTTCGCCCAGCACGTTCACGCGCATGCGCCGCTTCGCCATCTCTTCGAGCAAAATGCCGATCTGCAATTCGGCTAGTCGCGCGCCGACGCAGCGGTGGATGCCGTGGCCGAAGGCGAGATGCCGCCGCGCGTTCGGCCGGTCGACGACGATACGGTCGGCGTCGGCGCCGAACACGCTCTCGTCGCGATTGGCGGACAGGTACCAGAGCGCGAGCTTGTCGCCCGCGCGGATCGTCTGCCCCATCAGTTCGGTGTCGCGCGTGGCGGTGCGGCGCATGTGCGCGAGCGGCGTCTGCCAGCGGATGATCTCCTGCGTCGCATTGGCGATCAGCGCGGGGTCCGCCTCCAGCTTTGCGCGTTCCTCCGGGAAGCGGTCGAGGCCGTAGGCGAGCGCCGACATCGAATTGCGCGTCGTGTCGTTGCCGCCGACGATCAGCAGGATCAGGTTTCCGATGAACTCGAAATGATCCATGTGGCTCATCGCGTCCGAATGGATCATCATGCTGATGAGGTCGGGCGTCTGCTCCTTGCCGACCTTGGCGTTCCACAGCTCCTGGAAATAGGCGCCGCATTCATACATGTAGCCGAGCCGCTGCTTGCGCGTCTCCTCGTTCTTGACCAGCTCGATATCGCCCGCCCAGTCGGACCAGAAGGTGAGCTTGCGCCGGTCCTCCCAAGGGAAGTCGAACAGGATCGCCAGCATCTGCGTCGTCAGTTCGATCGACACGCTGTCGACCCAGTCGAAGCGCGTGTTCCACGGCAGCGTATCGAGTACCTCGGCGGTCCGGCGGCGGATGTCGCCGCTCATCCGCACCATTTCGGACGGCGTGAACGCGGGCGCGACGGTGCGCCGCTGCCCGGTATGCACCGGCCGGTCGCGGGCGATGAACATCGGCATACGCACGTCGCGGTCGGCGAGGAAATCGGCGAGCGTGATGCCGCCCGCTTCCGAGGAATAGAGGTCGGGCAGCGATTCGACCTCGACGATCGGCTTGTAGGTCGAGACCGACCAATAGGGGCCGTAATCGCTGTGCTCGCAGCGGTAGACCGGCGCCTCGGCGCGCAGCCGCGCGAAGGGCGCGTGCCAGGTGTCGTCGCGGTACAGCTCGGGCCGGCTCACGTCGAACGGATCGACGGACGGCACGGCCGCCTGCATCAGGGTCGCCATCATTCCTCTCCTGTCATTTTGCGACAGGAGATACCGCGCTGACATTTATGTCAATTGGCTGGGTTGGCAGCGGGCATATCCGATGCGCTCCCGCGAAGGCGGCAGACCAGAACCGGGTCCCCGTTCGCGGAGACACACGGCGGCTCAGGCCCGTCCGCGCTTCCAGAACGGCTTGGCGCTGCCCGATTGCAGCACGCCGCGACGGAACAGGCGCGCGCCCAGCGTGATGAACAGCGTCACCCACAGCAACTGCCACGCGATGGCGGCAAGATGCGGCCACAGCGCCGGCGATGTCGCGGCGCGCCCCGCCATCGCGAAGGGGGAGGAGAGGGGGAAGAGCTGCGCCGCGGTCGCCACCCAGCTGTCCGGCCGCGCCGTGCCGGCGAGCGCGAGCGCCAGCATGCCCATCTGCAACACCGAGATCGGCAGCGCCAGCATCTGGATCTCGCGCGGGGTCGACGCCTGCGCGCCGACGACCAGGAAGGCGGAGCCGAGCAGCAGATAGGCCATCGTGAAATAGGTGACGAACAGCGCGACGAACGCGGGCATGCCGACCGCCGCCTGGATCGCCAGCGCCGATGCGACCTCCGGCGGCAGCAGCGATCCCAGCTTGGCGATGATCGTCCCCCAGAAGCAGACGAAGAGGATCGCCACGCCGAACATGCCGAGCAGCTTGCCGAGGAACACGCTCTCCAGCGGCACCGCGGCGGCGAGCACCTCGATCACCTTGTTGTTGCGCTCCTCCGCCATGGTGCCGACGACCTGGCTCGCCAGGAACAGGTTGAGCAGGAACACGCCGAACACCGCGAACGAGGCGGACTGGCGGCGGTTGCCGGCCGAACCGCCGGGCCGCTCGATCGGCGTGGTGACCGCGGTGACGCGCGGCATGTCGCCGTCGAGGCGCTCGGCCGCGATCGTCTCGGCGGCGAGCACGCCCAGGTAATCGGCGGCACGCCGGCCGCGTGGGCCGTAGAGGACCTGCGGATTGGCGAGCGGGCCGTAGAGCACCGCGCTCGCCTCGTAATCCTTCGCCGCGAACGCCGCGCGGGCCTGCGCGGCCGGATCGCCCGCGGGGCGCAGCGTGGTGAGGGCCGGCGGCGCCTCGTCGTCTCTGCGAAACACGGCGCGCAGCCGGGTGTCGGCCTCGGCGATCGATCGCGCCTGACCGTCGGGGACGATCGCGACGATGCGCGTCCGGTCGGCGCGTCCGTCGGCGACGCTCGCGGCCCCCATGCCCCCGACCGCGCCGAACGACCCCATGATCACCGGCGCGAAGAGGAAGAGGAGGAAGATCGGCGTGAACACGGTCGCGACGAAATCGCGCCGCGCGATGGTCAGCGCCTGGCGCAGCGTGCGGGCGAAGCTCATGCCGCGTCTCCCTGCGTCGCGGCATCCTGGCCGACGATCCGCACGAAGGCGTCGTGCAGCCCCGGCCGCTCGATCGACAGGCCGCCGATGCCGTAGCCGCGCGCGATCAGCGTGCCGAGCACCCCCTCGATCCCCTCGCGCGGCAATTGGAAGCGCCAGCCCTCGCCATCCGGCACGGCGTCGTGCGGCAGCACCTCGGCGATGGCGGGATCGGGCCGGACGGGCAGGTAGCGGACGCGGCTCGGCAGCGTGCCGCGGGCCTCGTCCACCGTGCCTTCGAAGCGGCGCTTGCCGCCGGCGATGATCGCGAGCCGGTCGCAGACGCGCTCGGCATGCGCCATGATATGCGTCGAAAACAGCACGGTCGCGCCGCGATCGCGTTCGGCGAGGATCAGCGCTTCGAGCTTCTCCTGGTTGACCGGGTCGAGCCCGCTGAACGGTTCGTCGAGCACCAGCAGGTCGGGGCGATGCACCACCGACCCCAGCAGCTGCACGAGCTGCGCCATCCCCTTCGACAGCTTC
>JBKBTU010000074.1:4058-8990 GCA_046290715.1 Sphingomonas sp.
TGATCTTCTCGTCGACCGCATGGCCGAGGCCGGCGGCCTCCATCATCTCTGCGGCACGGGCGCGGCCGGTGCGGCGGTCGAGCCCGCGTAGCGCGCCCATGAAGGCGATCGCGTCGCGCGCCTTCATCGACGGGTAGAGGCCGCGCTCCTCCGGCAGATAGCCGACGCGGTCGCTCGCCTCGCGCGGGGCATCGTGGCCGAGGATGGCGCGGCGCCCCTCGTCGGGCTCGATGATGCCGAGCAAGGTGCGCAGCGTCGTCGTCTTGCCCGCGCCATTGGGGCCGAGCACGCCGTAGATCGCACCGCGCGGCACGGCGAGGTCTACGCCGTCGACCACGCGCCGCTCGCCGAAGCGCTTCACCAGATGCTCGGCGAACACCGCCAACTCGCTTGATGCCACCGTTTTTCCCCGTTCACGGCTGTGGTAGCGGGGCGACGTGGCCGAACACAAGCGACAACCCGAGCTCGAAGCGCGGATCAGGGCGAAGGCGGCGGAGCTGGGCTTCGTCGCCTGCGGCATCGCGCGCGCCGACGCCGCGCCGCGTACCGCCGAACGGCTGCGCCAGTGGCTGGGCGAGGGGCGCCACGGCGACATGATCTGGATGGCCGAGCGCGAGCATCATCGCGGCTCGCCCGCGGGCCTGTGGCCGGAGGTGCGCAGCATCGTCGCGCTCGGGATGAGCTATGCCCCCGCCGCCGACCCGCTGCGACTGGCAGGCGAGGGGGATCGCGGCCGCATCTCCGTCTATGCGCAGGGCCAGGACTATCACGACGTGGTCAAGAAGGCGCTGAAGGCGCTCGGCCGCTGGCTCGCGCAGGAAGGCGGCGGCGACCTCAAGGTCTTCGTCGACACCGCGCCGGTGATGGAAAAGCCGCTCGCCGAGGCGGCGGGATTGGGCTGGCAGGGCAAGCACACCAACCTCGTCAGTCGCGAGGAGGGCAGCTGGCTGTTCCTCGGCGCGATCTACACGACGCTCGACCTCGCACCCGATGCGGCGGGGCGCGATCGCTGCGGCTCGTGCGACGCCTGCCAGCGCGCCTGCCCGACCGACGCGTTCCCGGCGCCGTATCGCCTCGATGCGCGGCGCTGCATCTCCTACCTCACGATCGAGCATGCCGGGCCGATTCCGGTCGAGTTCCGCGAAAGCATCGGCAACCGCATCTACGGCTGTGACGATTGCCTCGCGGTCTGCCCGTGGAACAAGTTCGCCGCCGCTGCCGCAGCGAACATCGCTTTCCAGCCGCGCGCGGAGCTGACCGCGCCGGCGCTCGCCGATCTGCTCGCGCTCGACGATGCCGGCTTCCGCCAGGTGTTCGCAGGGTCGCCGATCAAGCGCATCGGCCGCAACCGTATGGTCCGCAACGCCGCGATCGCCGCAGGCAACAGCGGTGCGCGAACGCTAGTTGCCGCACTGCTGCCGCTGCTGCACGATGACGATGGCGTCGTGCAGGATGCCGCCCGCTGGGCTCTGGCGCGACTATGCGACGAAAGGACGAGGCATGACGATCCTTCTGCTGATACTGGCGCAGGCGTTGCACCCGCAGACGGGAATTTGCCAAGAACCGGCGCATCGGGGTGACAGGCGCTGTCTTGAAGGAGAACGCGCAAGACGGATGAGCGGTATCTGGGTCAACGACTTCGAAAGTTCGATGTTCTTCGATGGCGCCCGCCGGGTGGAGGAAACGCGCCATCGTCGAGGCGATCTCTGGTTCGACATCGACGACAAGACGAAGGTGCCGCGCAATTTTCGCCGCTTGTACGGTCATGCCTATCGCGTCACGTTCGTCGGGTGGCGCGCCCCTGATGTGTCAGCGACGAATCAGCCAGAGGGCTATGGCCACCTAAATAGATGGCAGAAGCTGGTCTTGGCGGATCGCATCCTGTCGATGGAGGATCTGGGACCGTATCGTCCCGATAGCTGAGGATACCGTTCCGGTTATTTCCCCCCGTCGCGCCGGGTCAGCGCGGCGACGCAGCTGGCGCGGTCGATCGTGCTGCCATCGGGTTCACGCGCGTCGAGATAGGTGACGCGCGGCGGTTCGCTGCCTTTGGGGTAGAGATAGGCGTCGAGGACGCAGATCGGCCCGGCGAACTGGAGCTTGCGCGCCGGTCCCTCGCGGACGTCGGCATCGGGCTGGCCGAACAGCTTGACGAGGCCGGCGGCGTCCTGGCCGACGACGCGCTCCAGGCCGGCGCTGGTGTAGCCGACCACCGGCCGCGCGACCGGCGGCGCGACGACGCCGGGCGCTGCGCAGGCACTCAAACCCAGTGTCACTGCCAGAACAGCAGGTGCCTTCACGCTCGTTTCCCTTTCGACGCATGGAACAGGTGCGTCGCCAGCTGCGCGCCCAGGATCGGCGCGAACAGGTTGACGAGCGGAACCACGAACAGGCCGGTGCCGGCAAGCCCCAAGGCGAACCGGCGTCCGCCCGTCGCCTTGCGCCAGGCCCGCATCGCCGCATCGTCCATGTGCCGGCTCGCGACCATCTCGCCGAGATCGCGGCCGAGCAGCCAGCCGTTGACCAGGAAGAAAGCGACGGCGGGACCGACCGCGGTGAACAGCAAGGCGAGATACACCGGCACCATCAGCAGGTTGACGACGATCGCCCTCGCCGCCGAACCCACACCCATGCGCAGCGAGCGGCCGATGCCCGCCGGCCGCGCGGCGGCATACGCGGCCGGGTAGTGGCGCGCCTCGACCGCGGCGACCACCTCGTCACCGAACACGCCGAGCACCGCGATCGCGACGACGCGGAACAGCAGCCAGGCGGCGAGCACGAAGATCGCCACCGCCGCGACGCCGGCGAGGCCGTCGTCATAGCCGCCTGCGAAGCCGGCCAGCCAGTGACGCAGCAGCGCGAACACGCCGAAGCCCAGCGCCACGAACAGCGCCAGCGTCACGCCCAGCGACTTGGCGAGCACGCGCAGGATCGCGGGGTCGCCGAGTTGACCGATCGACAGGGCGAGCGCGCGCAGCATGATGTCCCGCGTGACGGCTCGCGACGGCAGCGTCAACCGCCGTTGTCCTCCCCGCGTTTGAACCCTAGGGAGGCCTATTCGCTGTCTTTCGGAGCTTTCCTTGTCCCAGCCCACCTATGACGTCGTCGCGATCGGCAATGCGATCGTCGACATCCTCGCGCAGGCGGACGACGCCTTCATCGAATCGATCGGCGTCGCCAAGGGTTCGATGCAGCTGATGTTCTCGCCCGAGGACGCCGACGCGCTCTACGACCGCATGGGACCGGGGCGCGAGGTGTCGGGCGGATCGGCGGCGAACACCGTCGCCGGGATCGCCGCGCTCGGCGGGCGTACCGCCTTCATCGGCCAGGTCGCCGACGACCAGCTCGGCCAGGTGTTCGCGCACGATATCCGCGCCGCCGGCGTCGACTTCGCCACCGCCGTGCGGCCCGGCCAGCCGACGACCGCGCGCTGCCTGATCTTCGTCACGCCCGACGGGCAGCGGACGATGAACACCTATCTCGGCGCCTCGCAGTTCCTGCCCGAGGGCGCGCTCGACCTGTCGGTGATCGAGGATGCCGCGATCCTCTATCTCGAAGGCTATCTGTGGGATCCCGAGGAGCCCCGCGCGGCGATGCGCGCGGCGATCGAGGCAGCGCGGAAAGCGGGGCGCAAGGTCGCCTTCACGCTGTCCGACGTCTTCTGCATCGGCCGGCACGGCGGCGATTTCCGCAAGCTGATCGCCGACGGGCTGATCGACATCCTCTTCGCCAACGAGGGCGAACTGACCGCACTCGCCGAAACCGAGGATTTCGACGCGGCAGTGGCCAAGCTGTCGGCGCAGGTGCCGACGCTGGTGGTGACGCGCGGGGCCTCGGGCGCCTGCGCGATCCAGAACGGCACGCGGGCCGAGGTCGGCGCCGAGCCGATCGCGCAGGTGGTCGACACCACCGGCGCGGGCGACCTGTTTGCCGCCGGCTTCCTCCACGGCCAAGCGCAGGGCAAAGGCCTCGAGGCGTCGCTGCGGCTCGGCGCGATCTGCGCGGCCGAGATCATCAGCCACTTCGGCGCCCGCCCCAATGTCGACATGAAAGCGCTGGTCGCCGCCAAGCTCGGCTGAGCCTTGGCTGACACGGCGGGCCAAGCAAAAGGGCCGGGGGATCGCTCCCCCGGCCCTTCGTTTTTCGTGCGCTCCGCCGATCAGTGGAGCGGCTTCGATGTCTCCGGCTGCAACGAGGGATCGTCGACCGTGTCGATCAGCCCGCGGCCGACGTGGCTGCGGCTGCGGCTGTACCCGAAGTAGATGACGAGGCCGATCAGCCCCCACACCGGCAGCACCAGCTTGGCGGTCAACGGCAGCGACAGGTAGAGCACGACGCAGCCGATGATTGCGATCGGCGCGACGACATAGACCGCCGGCGTGCGGAACGGCCGCTCGCGGTTCGGATCGGTCCGGCGCAGCACCATCACCGAGATCGCCACCATGAAGAAGGCGAACAGCGTCCCCGCATTCGAATAATCGGCGAGCTTGCCGACCGGCAGGATCGCCGCGGCGACGGTGGCGGCGACACCGGTCATCAGCGTGACGACGTGCGGCGTGCGGAAACGCGGGTGGACTGAGGCGAGCTTCGCCGGCAACAGGCCGTCACGCGCCATGGTGAAGAAGATGCGGGTCTGGCCGAACATCATCATCAGCACCACCGAGGGCAGCGCCAGCACCGCGGCGAGGCCGACCAAGCGGCCGATCAGCGGCCAGTTGATCGTGTCGAGGACGTGGACCAGCGCTTCCTTCGAGCAGACCAGCGGCTCGAGCGCGCCGCCGGCGACGATCGCGGCGCAGCGGCCGGCGATTTCCGGCGTGCCCGGCGACAACACCTGGCCCGCGAGCGAGGTGATCGGCTGCGCACCGATGGCGCCGATCGCGCCGGAGGCGACGAGCAGGTAGAAGATCGTGCAGATCGCAAGGCTGCCGA
>JBKBTU010000074.1:9089-10956 GCA_046290715.1 Sphingomonas sp.
CCGGCTGCGCACCGATGGCGCCGATCGCGCCGGAGGCGACGAGCAGGTAGAAGATCGTGCAGATCGCAAGGCTGCCGATCAGGCCGATCGGCACGTTGCGCTGCGGGTTCTTGGTTTCCTCCGCAGCGGTCGACACCGCGTCGAAGCCGACATAGGCGAAGAAGATCGACGCCGCGGCACCCAGCACGCCGAGACCGGACGAGCTGAACGGATTGCCGATACCGGTCGGCAGGAACGGATCGAAATTGTCCGCCTTGATCACCGGGATGGTCAGCGCGACGAAGGCGGTGAGCGCGGCGATCTTGATTGCGACGAGGATCGCGTTGACGCGTGCGCTCTCCGTGGTGCCGATGATCAGCAGCCAGGTGACGATCGAGACGACGATGATCGCGGGCACGTTGACCCAGCCACCGACCGTCATCGCTTGCGTGAGGTCGGGGCTGGGGTCCGCACCGAGCGCGAGGTACATGTGCGCCATCAGCGCATCGGCGTTGCTGATCGCCGCCGGCACGTGGAAGCCGATGCCGTTGAGCAGGCCGACTGCGTGGTTCGACCAGCCGACCGCGACCGCAGACGCGCCGACCGCATATTCGAGGATCAGCGCCCAGCCGACCATCCAGGCGAGGATCTCGCCCGTGACCGCATAGGTGTAGGTGTAGGCCGATCCCGACACCGGCACCATCGAGGCGAGTTCGGAATAGCAGAGCGCGGCGACCGCGCAGATAAAACCGGCGACGACGAACGAGAGCAGCATGCCCGGCCCCGCCTTTTGCGCGGCCTCCGACGTCAGCACGAAGATGCCGGTGCCGATAACGGCACCGATCCCGAGCATGGTGAGCTGGAACGCGCCCAGCGAGCGGTGCAGGCCCTTCTTTTCGGCCGTGGCGAGAATGGCGTCGAGTGGTTTGACGCGCCCGAATATCATGTAGCGTATCCCCCCGGATGCGCACGGCTTTACGCGCCGTCGCATGGTGAAGGGGGCGATGCTAGTCTCAAATGAGACGGAGGCAATCCCTTATCGTGGGTTGACCGGATCAGCCGGGCAGCATCGGCCCCAGCGGCTTGCCGCCGAACAGGTGGACGTGGAGGTGCGGGACCTCCTGTCCGGCATGGCCACCGATGTTGGCGAGCAGGCGGTACCCGGGGGCGACGAGGCCGTGTTCGCGCGCGACATGTCCGACTGCACGGACGAAGCCGGCGATCTCCACGTCGGTGCCGCGCGCGCTGAAATCGTCCCACGACACATAGGCGCCGCGCGGGACGACGAGGATGTGGACGGGCGCGGCGGGCGCTATGTCGTGGAAGGCGATCGCATATTCGTCCTCGTAGACGCGGCGCGAGGGGATCTCGCCGCGCAGGATCTTGGCGAAGACGTTCTGGTCGTCATAGGGCAGGGTGGCGTCGATCGGCATGGGCTCGGCTCCTGTCAGCGCGCGGCTTTTTCGTCATGGCCCGACACGCCCTCGCGCCGGGCGAGTTCGGTGCGCACGTCGTCCAGCCCCAATCCCGCATCGGCGAGCAGTACGAGCAGGTGGAAGACGAGGTCGGCCGCTTCGGACGCGAGCTTTTCGGGTTCGGCGAGCGCGGCGATGACCGTCTCGGTCGCCTCCTCGCCGACCTTCTGCGCGATCTTGGGGCGGCCCTTGGCGAACAGGCTCGCGACGTACGAGCGGCCGGGTTCGGCGGCGTCGCGGCGGGCGCGGATCGTGGCTTCCAAGCGGTCGAGCGGGTCCATGCCCTCCGCTTGGCGCGGGAAAGGGGGAGGGGTCAATCCTTGTTCGCGAAACGCCTGCGCATCGCGCGCCGGACCAGCCAGACCCCAAGCGCGGCCACCACGATTAAGGCGATGTCGGAGAGTTCGGGCCCG
>JBKBTU010000075.1:0-10738 GCA_046290715.1 Sphingomonas sp.
AACAGCTTGTTCACCGACTTCTCGAGCGTCGAATAGAGATCGAGCAGCGGCGACAGATTGTGCTGGATGCGGCTGATCCGGCTGGGGAGCAGTTGGAAGAAGTCGGTCGCGGGCACCACGATCGCTGCGATCGCGATATTGGCGATGACGAGGAAGACGAGCACGCACAGCAGCGCCGCCACCGCCGACGGCAGTCGCCGCCGCTCGAGCCATTCGAGCACCGGCACCAGCGCGATCGCAATGACCAGCGCGGCGGTGAGCGGCAGGAAGAATTCCGCGCCCGATTTCAGTGCGAAGGGCGTCCCCAGTACCAGGCCGATCCCCGCGATCAGCGTCAGTGCCGCGAGCAGCCGGTCCCGCCGCTGCGCGATGCGGCCGATCTCGCTGCGGCTGCCGGGCAGCAACGGCGCGCCGAGCGCCACCTGCTCCTCCGGCGTGATCGGGGCGGCGGGAACGGCGGGGCGGGTGTTATCGGCCATGGCATTGCTCTAGCGCATTTTCGCGCGCCGCCATCCTGCTTCTTGCGACATGTTGCTGGGTGCTTTGGCCGCCCACCATCGTCATCCCCGCCAAGGCACGGATGACGGCAATGAGGAGTAGAGGCGATGCGCCCCCGTCAGGCCGCTACCACCTCGCGATCCGCGAACAGCGCCTTCAACTCGCCCTTCAGGATCTTGCCGTTGGCGTTGCGCGGCAGCGGCTCGGACAGGAAACGGATCGCCACCGGCACCTTGAACCCGGCCAGCCGGTCGCGGACGAAAGCCTGCAATTCCGCCTCGCTCGCGTCACAACCGGGGCAGAGGTGGACGACCGCCGCCGGCTCCTCGCCCAGCGTCCGGTGCGGCAGTCCGACCAGCGCCGCGTCGGTGACAGCGGGGTGTGCGTAGAGCACGTTCTCGACCTCGATCGAATAGATGTTCTCGCCGCCGCGGATGACGATGTCCTTGGCGCGGTCGGCGATGAACAGGAACCCCTCCGCGTCGATGCGGGCGAGGTCGCCGGTGCGCACCCAGCCGTCGACGAAGGTCGCGGCGGTCGCCTCGGGCTTGTTCCAATAGCCCTTCACCACCATCGGTCCGCGCGCCCAGAGTTCGCCGATCGTGCCCGGCGGGAGCACGGTGACGCCGTCCTCGCCGCGGATCTCGATGTCCGCGACCGCGACCGGCGCCCCCGCGCTGTCCGGGCGGTTGAGATAATCCTCGCCACCGTGCTGCGTCACCGTCGCGGTCGTCTCGGTCATGCCCCAGCCGTTGCCGGGCAGCGCGCCGAATTCCTGATGGATGCGGCGCACCAGTTCGGGCGCGGACGGCGCGCCGCCATAGGCGATCGTGTCGAGCGACGAGAGGTCGTAGCGCGCGCGATCGGGGTGTTCGAGCAACTGCCACGCGATCGTCGGCACGCCGCCGGTCATGTTCACCTTCTCGCGCTCGATCACCTCGAGCGCGCGCGTCGCGTCCCATTTGCGCATGAAGACCATCGTCGATCCGCTTGCGATCGATCCCATCATGCCCGCCGAACAGGCGGTGACGTGGAACATCGGGATCACCGTCAGCGACACGCGCGGGGTCGGCTCGGGCGGCATCTCGCCACGGCGCAGATAGGCGCGCGCCGCGGTGTAGCCGCTCGACAGGATGTTGGTCATGAAGTTGCGGTGGCTGCCGAGCGCTCCCTTGGGCGCCCCGGTGGTCCCGCTGGTGTAGAAGATCGTCGCCGCATCGTCCGGCGCGAGCGCCGCGGGCGGCAGCGCGATATCCGACAGCGCCGCCCAATCGTGCGGCGTCCCGATCACCTCCTCCAGCCGCGCGACGCCCTCGCCGAGCGGCGTCGTCGCCCGCGCGACGATCACCGCCGCCAGATCATCGAGCCCCGCATAGCTGCCCGCGAGCCGCGCATGCCGCTCGCCGTCGACGATCAGTACGCGTGCGCCCGAGTCGCGCAGGCCGTATTCCAGCTCCGCCCCCGTCCACCAGGCGTTGAGCGGCACCATGATCGCACCCATCGCGACCGCGGCGAAGAAGGCGACGGGCCATTCGGGCAGGTTGCGCATCGCCAGCGCGACGCGATCGCCCTTCCCCACCCCCAGTGAGACGAGATGGGCGGCGAGCGCCGTCGCAGCGCGATAGTGCGCCTCGTAGCTCACGCGCTCGTCCTCGTGGATGACGAACAGTCGTTCGCCGTGCGCCCGGCTCACCTCGAGCAGGAAGCGCATCGTCGGCGGCGCATTCTTCCACACGCGGGTGGGGACGCCGTCGATCACCGCCTCGTCCATCTCGAACTTGGCGCCGGGGCCGGTCAGCGCCGCGCGCACCTGCTCCAGCGACATTGCCGGCCACGACGGCGGCAGGTCCACGATCGGCGCGCTCGCCATATCCATCTCCTCTCTCGGCCAGTTCGCGGCTCGTCGCACCGCAGGCGCGATTCTTCGCGTTTCGATGAAAGGTTACTGTTGATTCCGGCGCCGCTCAAGGCAATAGGAGAGGAAAGTTAGAAACTGGGGTATGGCAGAGGATGAGCAGCACGGATGGGCGCGCACGAGGCTTCGACGGCGGCCGGCTCGCCGCGATCGACGCCTTTCTGAAGGCGCGCTATCTCGACACCGGCCTGCTGCCCAACGCCCAGCTGCTGATCGCGCGCGACGGCGAGATCGTCCATTTCTCACACCAGGGCACGGCGCGCGAGGGCGGCGGCACGATCGACGAAGGCTCGCTGTTCCGCATCGCCTCGATGACCAAGCCGATCACCAGCCTCGCCTTCATGATGCTGGTCGAGGAGGGGCGCGTGGCGGTGGACACGCCGGTCCATCACGTCCTGCCGGAATTCAAGGGTCTGGGCGTCTATAACGGCGGCGGCGGGGGCGTGCCGTTCGTCACCCGCCCGACTGCCGAACCGATGCGGATGCTCGACCTGCTCCGCCACACCTCGGGCCTCACCTACGGTTTCCAGAACCGCTCCAACGTCGATGCCGCCTATCGCGAATCGAAGATGGAGAGCTGGCACGGCAACCTCGATCTCGACGGCTTCGTCGCCGCGCTAGGCAAGCTGCCGCTCGAATTCTCGCCCGGCGAAGGCTGGAACTATTCGGTGTCGACCGACATGCTCGGAGCCGTGGTCGAGCGCGTCTCGGGGCAGACGCTCGACGTCTTCTTCCGGGACCGCATCTTCGCGCCGCTCGGCATGCACGACACCGTCTTCCAGGTGCCGGAGGACAAGCTCGACCGGCTGACCGACTGCTACACGCTCGTCGAGGGCAAGGGCCGTGTGCTCTACGATCCCGGGGCGGCGAGCGCCTGGAGCCGCCGGCCGAAGCTGCTGTCCGGCGGCGGCGGCCTTGTCTCGACCGCGCTCGACTATCATCGCTTCTGCCGGATGTGCGAGAGCGGCGGCACGCTCGAGGGCACGCGGATCGTCGGGCGCAAGACGCTCGACCTGATGACGATGAACCACCTGCCCGGCGGCAAGGACCTCTCCAGCCTGTCGCGCTCGCTGTTCAGCGAGACGCAGAACGCCGGCACCGGCTTCGGCCTCGGCTTCGCCGTGACGCAGGACGTCGCGCGCACGATGATGCCCGGGTCGAAGGGAGAATATTATTGGGGCGGCATGTTCTCGACCGCCTTCTTCATCGATCCCGTCGAGCGGCTGCACATGGTGTTCATGACGCAGCTCAGCCCTTCGGGCCTCTATCCGATCCGCCGCGAGCTGAAGACGATGATCTACGCCGCGCTGGATTGACCGTCCGTGGGCTCCTGCCCCCCCAGGAGCCCAGAGTTACGAACGGGCCGCCCGCGGCCCTGGGCTCCTGCCTGCGCAGGAGCACAACAGGAGAGTGTGAGACATGACTTCGCCGATCCGTACCGAACGCCATGGCGACGTGCTCGTCATCATCTCGAACAACCCGCCGGTGAACGCGCTCGGCGCGGCGGTGCGCCAAGGGCTCGCCGCCGCGATCGACGAGGGCGTCGCCGACGATTCGATCGCCGCGATGGTGATCCGCTGCGACGGCCGCACCTTCTTCGCGGGCGCGGATATCACCGAATTCGGCAAGCCCATGCAGGAGCCCGGCCTGCCGACCGTCGTCGACATGATCGAAGCCTCGACCAAGCCCGTCGTCGCCGCGATCCACGGCACCGCGCTCGGCGGCGGTTGCGAGGTCGCCCTGGGCTGCCACTATCGTGTCGCGGTGCCTTCGGCGAAGCTCGGCACGCCCGAAGTGAAGCTCGGCCTGCTGCCCGGCGCGGGCGGGACGCAGCGTCTGCCGCGCATCGCCGGCGTCGCGCTCGCGCTGGAACTGACCGCCAAGGGTGATCCGATCTCCGCCAAGAAGGCGCAGGAGGCCGGCCTGATCGACCGCATCGTCGGCGAGGACAGCCTCGAAGCCGACGCGATCGCCTTCGCCGGCGAGGTCAAGGCCAAGCGTCCGATCCCCCGCGCGTCCGAGAAGGAGGCCAAGGCCGATCCCGCCGCCGTCGAGGCGTTCCAGAAGGCGAACGGCCGCCGCTTCCGCGGCTTCGACGCGCCCGCCGCCAACATCGCCTGCGTCGTCAAGGCGACCGAGGTGCCGTTCAACGAGGGCATCGCCTTCGAACGGCAGGAATTCATGAAGCTGATGATGGGGACGCAGTCCGCCGCGCAGCGCCACATCTTCTTCGCCGAGCGGCAGGCCGCCAAGATCGACGACGTCCCCGCCGACACCCCGCTCCGCCCGATCGGGCGCGTCGGCGTGATCGGCGCCGGCACGATGGGCGGCGGCATCGCGATGAACTTCCTCAGCGCCGGCATCCCGGTCACGATCGTCGAGATGGCGCAGGATGCGCTCGACCGCGGCACGGGCGTGATCCGCAAGAATTACGAGGCGACCGCGGCCAAGGGGCGGATGAAGCCGGAACAGGTCGAAGCGGCGATGGCCGCGCTGACGCCGACGCTGAACTTCGACGATCTCGGCGCCTGCGACCTCGTCATCGAGGCGGTGTACGAGAATATGGACGTGAAGAAGGAGATCTTCACCCGGCTGGACGGCATCGCCAAGCCCGGCGCGATCCTTGCCAGCAACACGTCCTACCTCGATATCGATGAGATCGCCGCCTGCACCCAGCGTCCGCAGGACGTGGTCGGCATGCACTTCTTCTCGCCCGCCAACGTCATGAAGCTGCTCGAGGTCGTCCGCGGCGCCAAGACCGCGCCCGACGTGCTCGCCACCGTCATGGCGCTGGCGAAAAAGATCAAGAAGGTCGCGGTCGTCGCCGGCGTCACCTACGGCTTCATCGGCAATCGCATGCTGATGCCGCGCCAGGTGGAAGCGAACAAGCTGTTGCTCGAAGGCGCGACGCCCGAGCAGATCGACCGCGTCCACGTCGCCTTCGGCATGCCGATGGGGCCGTTCCAGATGGCCGACCTCGCCGGTGTCGATATCGGCTGGCATCGCGATCCCAATCGCATCGAGAACGTGCGCGACGCGCTCGCCGCCGAGGGACGCTGGGGCCAGAAGCGCCAGGCCGGCTTCTACGACTATGACGAGAAGCGCAACCCGACCCCCTCTCCCCGCGTCGCCGCGATCATCGACGAATGGCGTGCCAAGACCAACACGCCGCAGCACGAGGTGACCGACGAGGAGATCGTCGAGCGCACGCTCTACCCGATGGTCAACGAGGGCGCGCTGATCCTCGAAGAGGGCAAGGCGCAGCGCGCGTCGGACGTCGATGTGGTGTGGATCTACGGTTACGGCTGGCCGGTCTACCGCGGCGGCCCGATGTTCTGGGCGAAGACCGAAGGCTATGACAAGGTCGTGGCGGGACTCGAGAAGCACGGCTTCGAGGTCGCCAAGAGCCTGAAGAGCGGCAGCATCAAGTAAGCATGATCCCGTCATGCCAGCGCAGGCTGGCATCTCCCGCCAAGGGGAGGCCCCAGCCTGCGCTGGGGCGACGGCGTAGGAGAGGATGACATGACGGACCTCGACACCTTCCGCAGCGAGACCCGCGCCTGGCTTGAGGCGAATTGCCCGCCCGAGATGCGCGAGCCCGTACGCTCCGACGCCGACGTCTGCTGGGGCGGGCGCCGTTACGACCGGACCGCGAACCCGGCGCAGGCGCGCTGGCTCGACGCGATGGCGTCGCGCGGGTGGACCGTACCCGATTGGCCGACCGCGTATGGCGGCGGCGGCCTGTCGCCGGCGGAGACCAAGGCGCTGCGCGAAGAGATGGCGGCGATCCGCGCGCGCAATCCCCTGAACAGCTTCGGCATCTCGATGCTCGGGCCGGCGCTGCTTAAATATGGTACCGAGGAGCAGAAGCTCGAGCACCTCCCCAAGATCGCGCGCGGCGAGATCCGCTGGTGCCAGGGCTATTCCGAGCCCAATGCCGGCTCCGACCTCGCCGGCCTCGCCGCCAGCGCCGAGGACGCCGGCGACCATTATGTCGTCAACGGGCAAAAGGTGTGGACCAGTTACGCCGACAAGGCCGACTGGATCTTCTGCCTGGTGCGCACGAGCAAGGCGTCGAAGCAGGGCGGTATCAGCTTCGTCCTGTTCGACATGGAATCGCCCGGCGTCTCGACCAAGCCGATCCTGCTGATCAGCGGCTATTCGCCCTTCTGCGAAACCTTCATGGACGATGTGAAGGTGCCCAAGGCGAACCGCATCCACGACGAGAACAAGGGCTGGGACGTCGCCAAATATCTGCTCGGCCACGAGCGCGAGATGATCTCCGGCATGGGGCTCGGCGGTGGTGGCCGCAACCCGCTGATCGAGGGCGCGATCGCGACGATCGGGCTCGACCATGACGGGCGGCTCGCCGATCCTGTGCTGCGCAGCCAGATCGCGCTGTTCGAGGTGCGGGCCAGGGCGTTCGCGGCGATGAGCGAGCGCTTCATCGACGAATTGAAGGCCGGCCGCGCCCACCCCGCCCAGCCGAGCATGATGAAATATGTCGGCACCGAGCTCAACAAGGACCGCCACGAGCTGATGATGGTCGCGGGCGGATCCAACGCGCTCGAATGGGAGAGCGAGCGGTCGAACGCCGGCGCCGCCCCGCGCGCCTGGCTGCGCACCAAGGCCAATTCGATCGAGGGCGGGACGAGCGAGATCCAGCTCAACATCATCGCCAAGCGCATCCTGGAACTGCCGGGCGCGTAGGTAAAAACCCCTCTCCCACCGGGAGAGGGAGGGAGCCGCGAAGGGTTCCCATCAAAGTATCACTTTGATGGGGTCCCGCAGCGGCGGAAGGGTGAGGGTGAGAGGAAGCGACGTCGCACTCACCCTCACCCGACCCTCTCCCCAAGGGAGGGGGCTTTGGAGATCGAAATGCCCCTCTACCTCAACGACGAACAGACGATGCTCCGCGACACCGCAAAGGACTTCGTCGCCGAACACGCACCCGTCTCGCACCTGCGCGCGCTGCGCGACGCAAACGATCCGACCGGCTTCAGCCGCGACCTGTGGAAGCAGTTCGCCGAGATGGGCCTCAACGGCGTCTTGATCCCGGAGGCCGACGGCGGCCTCGGCCTCGGCCATGTCGAGGCGGGGGTGGTGCTCGAGGAGATCGGCCGCAACCTCGCCCCCTCCCCCTTCCTCGCGACCGCGGTCGCGGCGGTCGAGGCGCTGAAGGGCAGCGCGCAGGCCGAGCGCTGGTTCCCCGGGATCGTCGCCGGCGAGACGGTCGCGGCTTTGGCGATCGACGAGGGCGCCAAGCATCGTGACGCGATCGCGATGACCGCCGAGCGATCGGGCAACGGCTTTCGCCTGACCGGCGCCAAGCGCTTCGTCACCCACGGCCATGTCGCCGACCTGCTGATCGTCGCCGCGCGCACCGCTGGCGCGCCGGACGATGCGGACGGCGTGACGCTGTTCGCCGTTCCCAAGGATGCGGCCGGCCTCTCCGCGGACCCCGAACGGCTCGCCGATTCGAGTCTCGCCGCACGGCTCGCGTTCGACGGGGTCGAGGTGGATGCCGACGCGGTGATCGGTGAGGTCGACGCCGGTCGCGACCCGCTCGGCCGCCTGCTGCGCGCAGGTCGTACCGGCGCGGCGGCGGAGTTGCTCGGCGTCGGCGGCGGCGCGATGGACATGACCGTCGGCTACCTCAAGGAGCGCAAGCAGTTCGGCGTGGCGATCGGCAGCTTCCAGGCGCTCCAGCATCGCGCCGCGCATCTCTACAGCGAGATGGAGGTCGCGCGTGCCGCCGTGCTCAAGGCGCAGCAGCTGCTCGACGCCGGTGTCGACGGCGCGGAGGACGCGGTGTCGGTCGCCAAGGCGATGGCGGCGATGGCCGCGACGCTGGGGGTGCAGGAAGGGGTGCAGATGCACGGCGGCATCGGTATGACCGACGAATATGACATCGGTTTCTACATGAAGCGCGCGCGGGTTCTGGCCGAGATGTTCGGCGACATCGGCTTCCATGCCGACCGGCTGGCGCGCGCTGCGGGCTATTGATGGCGGAGCACGTCCCCCTCACCGACGAACAGCTCGCGGCGATGCTCGTCACCCTTCTGGATGTCGAGACGATCGATACCGACCTCTATCGCGGGCCGCGCCAGCCGGGCGGTCGCGGCAGGGTATTCGGCGGGCAGGTCATCGCCCAGGCGCTGCAGGCGGCGCAGCGCTCGGTCGAGGACAAGGATGCCCATTCGCTCCACGCCTATTTCATGCGGCCGGGCGACGAAAACTTCCCGATCGTCTATCAGGTCAAGCGCGATTTCGACGGCCGCAGCTTCGCCACCCGCCGAGTCGTCGCCTCGCAGCAGGGGCAACCGATCCTGACGATGACGGCCTCGTTCCAGACGCCGGAAGACGGCCTGCATCATCAGGACGCGATGCCCGACGTGCCGCCGCCAGAGACGCTGAAGTCGGAACGCGAGCTGCGCCAGGCGATCGCCCATCAGGTGCCCGAGAGGTTCCGCGACTTCTTCACCCGGCGCCAGAATGCGATCGAGATGCGGCCGCTGTATCCGCGAAGCTGGTTCGCTCCGGAAAAGCGTGCGCCGAACAACGCCGCCTGGTTCCGCGTCGCGGCGCCGATCGGCGACGATCCTGCCCTGCACCGTGCCGCGCTGGCCTATGCCAGCGACATGGCGCTGCTCGCGACGTCGATGATGCCGCACGGGGTCAACTGGCTGATGCCGGAGATGCAGACCGCGAGCCTCGACCATGCCTTGTGGATCCACGAGCCGTTCCGTGCCGACCAGTGGCTGCTCTACACGACCGACAGCCCCTGGGCCGGCCACGCGCGCGGCATGAACCGCGGCAGCATCTTTACGGCAGACGGGCGGCTGGTGGCGAGCACCGCGCAGGAGGGATTGATCCGCCGGCGGGCGCCGAAGCCCCCCGCCGCCTGAGCTGTTGGCCGCAATTGGGCGCAAACCGCTGTCCGCACGGCACGAATCCGGGAACGCTGTCCTACTGCCGGGGCGTGCGATAGACCGGCGCACACGATCGCGCTGTTTCTCATCATTACCATTTTGGAAACGATAAGGCTGGATCGTTTCCGTTCAGGTGTTCGACTTGTCTATGTTGCTCACCGAAGACTAGCCGCGGTCAGCGAACTCACCCTCACCCTTCGGCGCTACGCGCCTCCTTCCCTCTCCCGGCGGGAGAGAGAAAAGACGCCGAAGGCGGCGAAGGGTGAGGGTGAGGTTCAAGTCCCCGATTGAAGACGCTGTAACCCGGACCGAAACCTCTCCCTACACCGCCGTCTTGCCGTATTCCTGTCGGGTCACCGGGTGGCTCGACGACAGCCCGCCGTCGACCGCGACCGCCTGGCCGTTGACGTAGCTCGCATCGTCGGAGGCGAGGAACAGCGCGACCTTGGCCAGTTCCTCCGGCTGCGCGCCGCGGCGCAGGGGGTTGAGGCGTCCGACCCGATCGAGCTTGTCCGCCTCACGCGCATAGTCGAACACCGGCTTGGTCATCCCCGTCTCGGTGAGGCCGGGGCACAACGCGTTGACGCGCACGTCGCTGCCCGACAGCTGCTGCGCGGCGACCGCGGCGAGGTTGATGACACCGGCCTTGGAGGCCGAATAGGCAGGCGACCCTGCACCCGAACGGATGCCGGCGACGCTGGCGGTCAAGACGATCGCCCCGCCCCCGCGTTCGGCGATCCGCGGCGCGGCATGTTTGATGGCGAGGAACGGCCCGATCAGATTGACGCGTAGCACCTCGGTGATCAGCGCCACGTCGGTGTCGAAGATATTGGCCATGCCCCCCGAGATGCCGGCATTGGCGAACATCACGTCGAGCCCGCCGAACCGATCGCAGGCGAGCGCCACCCCGCGCACGACGTCTTCCTCCACGCCGGCATCGATGCGGATCGCCGCGGCATTGCCGCCGGCCTCGGCGATCAGGGCCGCGGTTTCGTCCGCCCCCTCGTTGATGTCGGCGACGACGACGCTGGCGCCCTCCGCCGCGAACAGCCGGGCGGCGGCACGGCCGATACCGCTGCCCGCGCCGGTGACGACGACCGACTTGCCCGTGAAGCGCGCCATCAGATCGTCACCCCGCCGTCGACGACGATGCCCTGCCCGGTCATGTACCGGCTGGCGTCGGACGCGAGATAGACGATCGTCCCGGCGATATCGATCGGATCGCCGAGCCGGCGCAGCGGCGTCCGGCGGCTGGATCGCTCCTCCGCCTCGGGCGTGTCCCACAGAGCGCGCGCGAAGTCGGTCTTGATGAGGCCGGGCGCGACGCAGTTCACCCGGACGTTGTCCGGCCCGTATTCGACGGCATAGTTGCGGGCGAGCTGGAAGTCCGCCG
>JBKBTU010000076.1:0-10734 GCA_046290715.1 Sphingomonas sp.
CCGACGACATTCCGGCCTTCAACCAGGCGATCCTCACCGCCTTGCAGGAGGAGCTGGCCGAAGAGAACGAGGACGCCTGAGCAACCAGCGCTGCGCGGGGCGCTCTACCCCATGGTAGAGCGCCACCGACGCGGCCAGAACGATCGCCAGGTATAGCGCGACGAGGATCGGCGAGAGCGAGGAGGCGGCGAGCGGCAGCTTGAACGCCTTCCACAGCAGGAAGTGCGACAGATAGGTCGCGTAGCTGATCTCGCCGAGCTGGTGGATCGCTCGCCCTTCGAGCGGGTGAGCCGGCCGCCCCGCGGTCAGGGAAAGCGCGAGCAACGCGGCGGCGAAGGTCGCCGGCGCGGCAAGTGTTTCCGCGACCCCAGCCATCCATGCCGCCCCCCCGGCCATCATGACGATAGTCAGGACGGGTAACGGCGGCCGCCGCAGAAAGATCGCGGCGAGGATAGTCCCGACCCCGAATTCGGCGAGGCAGCGGATAACGCCGAAGCGGGGAATGTCCGCGCCGAGCGTCGCCGCGCCGCGCATCGCAAGGTGGAGTGCCAGCAGCAGCACGGCCGCTATGCCGAGCAGCGGCAGGGTAGGCAGCCGCCGCCAGTCCACCGCCAGCACCAGCAGCGGAAAAACGAGATAGGCGGCGAGCTCGCAGCTGATCGACCAGGCCGGGTCGTTCCAACTCAGCGCGTCGGTCAGCCCCCAATTCTGGACAAGGGCGAGGTGCAGTGGCAGCTGGGCGAACGGGAAGGCGGGATCGTCACGGCCGGTCGCGCGCAGCAGCAGCGCGAGCGCGAGCGCGAAAGCCAGCATCACCGCATGCAGCGGCCAGATGCGGGCGATGCGCTTGTGCAGGAAGCGGGGGATCGCGGCGGGATCGCGCAGCCGGTCATGCCAGGTCAGCCAGATGACGAAGCCGGACAGCAGGAAGAAGAAGTCGACCGCGAGATAGCCCTTGGCGAACAGCGCCTCCGCGGGTGCGGGCAAGCCGGCGATCCCGCCGCGAATATGGTAGAGCACCACCAGCCAGGCGGCGATCCCCCGTACGCTGGTGAGCGCGCGCAGTTCGGTCACCGGCCGCGGCGCCGAGCAGGTAGACGAGATGCGCGGTCTGGAGCGCGGCGGCGAGCGGCCCGGCCCAGGCGAACGGCCCGGCCGGGTCGCGATAGCGGCGGCGCAGCACCTCCATGCGAAAGAGGCCGATCAGGCTGATCGACAGCCATAGCGCGAGCCCCAAGTACCCCTGCTCGCCGAGCATCTCGAAATAGGCGCTGTGATAGCCGCGTGCCTTGTCGGTGACCGCCTGGTCGGTCACCGGGGCCGCGGCCGACGCGGCACCGCCATCGGCGGGTGCGGTCTTCTTGATCTCGTAGCGGATGTGGTTGCCGCGATAGGCCTCGAAGCCGCCACCGAACGGATGGGTCTTGGCGTAGTCGATCGTCCATTGCCACACGGCGAGCCGGGTCGACGCGGATTCGTCGGCGTCGTGCTTCTTGATCGTGCTCATCCGGTCGGTGAAGCTCGCCGGCAGGAACGGAATCGCGGCGAGGCCGACCGCAGCGATGATCGACAGGTACAGCAGCTTGCGCTTCGTGTTCCGCAGCGAGAGCAGCGCGACGAGAACGGTGCACAGCGTACCGGTACGCGTCGACGTGCCGATCGGGATCAGCAGGCAGGCGAAGATCAGGCACAGGCAGAAGCCCTTCACCTTCCAGTCCGGCGGAAAGACGGTGCCGAACCGCATGAACCACACGATCAGGGGCACGATCGCGATCGCCACGGTCGAGATGGTGCTGCCCTCGTAGAGGCCGGAATTGTTGTTCACCATCAGGTCGAGCTGGCCGTAGCCGCCACCCCCCGCCGCGGTCTTGATGCCGCCGACGATGATGATCGATGCCGCGGAGAGGATCATGAACAGCAGCAGCGCCTCGATCCGCAGGCGAGTGCGCAAGGTGAGCGGCAGGAAGGCGGCAAAGGCCAGGCACTTCCACACCCAGTCCCATTTGTCCTTGGCGTCGAGCGGGAAGTCGGCGCCCGCGGTCGTCGCCCAGCAATAGAGCAGCAGCGCGACGATCAGGCCCTGGCGCGGCGCGAAGCGGCTGTCGCTCTTGTCGTCCATCAGCAGCCAGCCGCCGACCGCGAGCGCCACCGCGACCAGCGAGATCGGCACGGCGTTGAGCAGCACATAGGTCAGCCGTTGCGGCGAGACGATGTCGATATAGACATAGGCGAGCACCAGGATGAACGGGCGCTTGAGGCCCATCCCGAAGATCGCGGCGAGGAAGGCGACGAAGACGAGATCACGCACCGGGCGGCGGCTCCGGATCGCGCGATCGTGCGCGCCAGTGACGGGGCGGCGGCGCTTCCGAATCGAGATCGGGCCGCTTGAGCAGCAGCCAGGCGGCGAGCAGCATCAGGCCGTGCGTCAGGCCGAGCGAGAGATTGTCGATCATGCTGTCGCGTCCCTCAGCCGGCGTGAGGATCAGCGCATAGGCGGCGAGGGGTTGATGTCGCGTTAAGTGAGGCGCTGAAGGCTGCCCCGCCCATATCGTCGAGCGGATGCTGTACGCCCCCGGAGAAGTCCGAATGTCGCTGTCGCCCGGCATTCCGCGCGCATCCCACCGCGATTGACGCGGCGTTAAGCGCGGCGTGGCACATATCGCGCGATGCGTATCCTCCACATCCTCGACCACGGCCTGCCGCTGCAGAGCGGCTATACGTTTCGCACGCGGGCGATCCTGAAGGCACAGGAGCGGCGCGGCTGGCAGGTCGCGGCGGTGACAGGGCCGCGGCACGGGACGGCCGCGGATGCGGTCGAATCGGTCGACGGGCTGACCTTCCACCGCACCCGCGCCGGCCTGCGCGGCGGACCGATCGGCGAGATCGAGGGCATCGCGCGCTTCGCGCGGCGCATCGCCGCGGCGGTCGACGCCTTCCGGCCCGATATCCTCCATGCCCATTCGCCGGTGCTGGACGCGCTCGCCGCGCTGCGTGTCGCGCGGGCGCGACGCGTGCCGCTGGTGTACGAAATCCGCGCCTTTTGGGAGGATGCGGCGGTCGGCAACGGTACGGGACGTGAGGGATCGGCGAAGTACCGCGCGACGCGGGCGCTCGAGACCTGGGCGGTGCGACGGGCTGATGCGGTGGCGGTGATCTGCGAGGGGCTGCGCGGCGACCTCGTCGCGCGCGGTATTTCCGCCGACAAGATCGTCGTGTCGCCGAACGGCGTCGACCTCGCGCTGTTCGGCGAACCCGCCGCGCGCGATGCCGAACTGGCGCGCGCGCTCGATCTCGAGGATGCGGAGACGATCGGCTTCATCGGCAGCTTCTACGATTACGAGGGGCTCGACGACCTGATCGCCGCGATGCCGGCACTGGTCGCGGCGCGGCCGCGGGCCCGGCTGCTGCTGGTCGGCGGCGGCCCGATGGAACAGGCGCTGCGCGCGCAGGCCGCGGCATCGCCGGCGGCGGCGGCGATCCGCTTCGTCGGTCGCGTGCCGCATACCGAGGTTGAGCGCTATTACGCGCTGGTCGACGTGCTCGCCTATCCGCGCAAGGCGATGCGGCTGACCGACCTCGTCACGCCGTTGAAGCCGCTGGAGGCGATGGCGCAGGGCAAGCTGGTCGCCGCATCGGACGTCGGCGGCCACCGCGAGCTGATCCGCGACGGCGATACCGGCAGCCTGTTCCGCCCCGACGACCCGGCGGCGATCGCCGGGACGCTGGCGGACCTGCTCGCCGACCGCAGCGGCTGGGCAGCGCGGCGGACACGGGCACGGGCGTTCGTCGAGCGCGAGCGTAACTGGTCGTCAAACATTTGTCGTTACGAACCAATTTACCAGCGGCTGATGGTAGCCGCGCCAGTGGATGGATCATGGCAGCGTTCTTCGGCCAGAGTATGAACCCTCCTCATGCGGCGGCAGCGCCGACGCGGTGGATCGCCCCCGCCGGCGGCGCGGCGGCGGGCTGTGCGGCGGCGGCGTTGTTCCTGCTGCTGCCCCAGGCCGTGCTGGAGGATTGGGTATGGCGCAGCGGCCTGCCGGCGCTGGTCGCTACCGCCGAGCCGCCGCTCGGCAAGACCGCGCGTGCGGTGCTGGCGCTGGCCGGCGCGACGGTCGCCGCGGCGGTGACCTGGTCGGCGCTGTTCCTGCTGTTCGGGCCCGAGGGCCTGCTCGCGCGGGCGCCGCGAGCCGCTGGGGACGGGGAGGATGGCGTGCCCGTGCTGCGCCGCGCCGATGCGCATCCCGATGCGCCGGCCCGCCGTCCGCTGTCTGCCGCCGACCTCGGTGCGCCGTTGCCGCCGCCGCAGGATGTCATCGTTGCGCCGCCGCCCGCGGAACAGCCCATTCCGGCCGACCTCGACCTGCCGCTCGCCGCCTTCCATCCCGCCGCGGTGCCCGCGATCCCGCGCGAGCCCGTACGACCGGTCCCGCCTTTGCGCACCCCGGTGACGCTGGCGGCCGGCGAACGCATCGCGAGCGTGCAGCTGCCGCGCTCGCCCGCCGAATCGACCACCGCGCCGTCGATCGAGTCGCTGCTCAAGCGGCTGGAGCAGAGCACGCGCCGGCCCGTGCGCGCCTGAACCGCTCGCACGCAGCAACACTTTAGAATATCGGGTATCGCTTTCGGGCTTACCCGCGCGCCGGCCGTCTGTTAGCTTCGCTGCATAAAACATAGCGGAGAGGGCGATGGCCAAGCGTGAAGCGGACGGGCAGCAGGCGTCGCGGTATGCCTGGTACGTGCTCGGCATCCTGTTCGTCGTCTATGTGCTCAACTTCGTCGACCGGCAGGTGATCTCGATCCTCGCCGAGGACATCAAGCGCGACCTGAAGCTGAAGGACGAGGACCTGGGCTTCCTCTACGGCACCGCGTTCGGCGTCTTCTATGCGCTGTTCGGCATTCCGCTCGGGCGGCTGGCGGACAGCTGGCACCGGGTACGGCTGATGACGGTGGGGCTCGCGCTGTGGTCGACGATGACCGCGCTGTCGGGCTTCTCGCGCACCGGCGGGCAACTCGCCGCGGCGCGCATCGGCGTCGGCGTCGGCGAGGCGACCGCCAGCCCCGCCGCCTATTCGCTGATCTCCGATTATTTTCCGAAGCGGCTGCGGGCGACCGCGCTGTCGATCTATTCCGCCGGCCTGTATGTCGGCGGCGGCTGCTCGCTGTTCATCGGCGGGCTGATCGTCCAGGGCTGGAACCGGCATTGGCCGGACGGCGGCCCGCTCGGGCTGGTCGGCTGGCAGGCGGCGTTCCTGGCGGTGGGACTGCCCGGCCTGATCGTCGCCGGCTGGATCGCGACGGTGCGCGAACCGATCCGCGGATTGGTCGAGGGGTTGCCGGAGCCGGAGAAGCATCCGGCGCCGTTCCGCGCCTTCTTCCAGGAATTGCTGACGATCATCCCGCCGCTGACGCTGATCGGTGCGGCCCGGGGCGGCGCGCGCGCGCTGATGATCAACCTGACCGGCCTCGCCGCCGTCGTCGCGATCGTCGCCGCGCTGATCGGGCTCGGCGAGCCGGTGCCGCAATGGCTGGCGATCGGCACGGGCGTCTATGCCGTCTTTTCCTGGGCGTGCGCGCTCAAGCGCCGCGATCCGGTGACCTTCGCGCTGATCGTCGGTACGCCCGCCTTCCTGTGCACGGTCGTCGCCTACGGCCTCAATTCCTTCCTGAGCTATGCCGCGAGCTTCTGGGGCGCGCCTTATGCGTTGCGCGTGCTGGGCGAGACGCCCGCGCATGCCGGCCTGCTGCTCGGCAGCAGCGGCGCGCTGGCGGGGTTTCTGGGGCTGACGATCGGCGGAGTCGTCGCCGACCGGCTGCGGCGCAGCGATCCGGCAGGGCGGCTGATCGTCGTGATCTTCGGTGCCACCGTGCCGGTGCCGTTCCTGATCGGCGCGTTCACCGCGAGCAGCGTCTGGGTCTTCTACCCGTGCTTCTTCCTGGCCGGACTGACCGCGAGCGGCGCGCTCGGCGCGGCGGCGGCAACGACGCAGGACCTCGTGCTGCCGCGGATGCGCGGCACGGCGACCGCGACCTTCTTCATCGGCACGACGCTGATGGGGCTGGCGATGGGTCCCTATCTGGCAGGCCGCATCTCGACGCTGTCGGGCAGCCTGTCGATCGGCATGCTGTCGTTGCTCGCGGTGATGCCGATCACGCTCGCCTGCGCGATCGTAGCCTACCGCCTCGTTCCCAAGGCCGAGGCCTCGCGCGAGGCGCGTGCACGCGCCGCGGGCGAGGCGATCTGAGGGGCGTCGTCAGGCGGCGGTGAAGACGCCGCAGGCGATGCGGCCGCCGCTGTTGCCCGACGGATCGGTCATCAGGTCGTCGGCGCCCGCATGGACGACGATCGCCGAACCGTCCGCGTCGAGCAGCCCCGCCATCGTCGCGCCCGGCACGGTGATCCCCAGCGTGCCGCGACCGTCGCTGCCGATCGTCAGATTGGGCAGGTCGCCCTCGTGCGGTCCCTGTGGGTTCATCGTCCCGTGCTTCATCTGCGTCGGGTTCCAATGGCTGCCCGCGCTGGCGAAGTCCGGCGCGTCGCAGCGGCCGACGGTATGGACGTGCGCACCGTGCGTGCCGGCGGGCAGTCCCTTGACGTCGAGCGTGTAGCGCAGGCCGCCCGCCACCTCCGTCGCGGTGGCACGGCCGGCATCGGCACCGGTCGCGGTCTTGAGCATCGCGGTCGCACGCGCGCCGCCCGGCGTCGGGCTGCCGACCGCGACTGCGTCATTCTGCTGGCAGGCGGTCAGCGCCAGCGTGGCGAGTCCGGCGAAGACGAAGGTGGCGCGCATGATGATTCTCCCTGGATGTCCTTACGAACCCGGTACGACTGCCCGAGGTTCCGCGGGCGGCGCAAGCGGCCAGCGCGCGACCGGCTCGTAGGTCGCGCCGCCGCTGCCCAGGTGGCTTTCGTAGAGCGTCAGATAGGGCATGGCGAACGGCGGGCTGGCGAGGGCGGCGTGGACCGCGAGCCACGCGTCGATCTCGGGTCCCGAGCCGGCACTGCGGGGCAGCCGCGCCAGCGTGACGTGCGGCAGAAAGGCGCGCCGCTCGGGCGGCAGCCCGGCGCGAACGCACGCCTGCTCGACCTTGCGCGCCAGGTGGTGAAGCGCATCGCTGGGGGCGAAGGCCGCCCACAGCGTATCCGTCCGCCCCTTACGCTCGAAGCGTCCGACCCCGGCGATGCGGACGAGCGGGGTCGGCGCATAGACGCCGGCGAGCGCCGCGGCGACCTCCTCCGCCTGCGGTCGGTCGACCTCGCCGATGAAGCGGAGCGTGCAGTGCAACTGCTCGTCGTCCTGCCAGCGCGCGGCGGGCACGCCGCCGGTCGCGGCGAGCAGCAGCGCGCGGATCTCGGGGGGTGGTCTCAGGGCGACGAACAGGCGTGGCATGAGGAGCGAACGGCCGATTGTAATGTTCTGTTGCGTGTCGATCGCGGGCAGGCCGGTTTCGCTTGAAAAGGGGCCGGCGCGCGCCGATATTTCGGATAACCGGCATCATGTCGGCAAAGGAGTTTTGGATACCATGGCAAACTGGTCTGACCCCCGGCCGAGCGCCGCGCCGTTCGGGGCCACGCGCGCCGACGCGGCGCGTAGCGGCGCCTATGACGCGGGTCTGCGCTCGTACATGCTGTCGGTCTATAATTACATGGCCTCGGGCGTGCTGCTGACCGGCATCGTCGCCCTGCTGTTCGCGGCGAGCGGCGCGGTCAACGCGCTGGTCGGTCCGACGGGGCGCACCAACGCGCTCGGCCTGATCGTCGCGCTGTCGCCGCTCGCGATCGTGTTCGCGATGAGCTTCGGCCAGGGCCGGATGAAGACGCAGACGATGCAGCTGCTGTTCTGGGCGTTCGCCGTCCTGATGGGCGTATCGCTGTCGACGATCTTCCTCGTCTATAGCGGCACCTCGATCGCGGGTGCGTTCTTCGCGACGGCGGCGGGCTTCGCCGGTCTCAGCCTCTACGGCTATACCACGAAGCGCGACCTGTCGGCGTTCGGCACGTTCCTCGTCATCGGCCTCGTCGGCCTGATCGTCGCCAGCCTGATCAACCTGTTCCTCCAGTCGGGCGTGATGAGCCTCGTCATCAGCGCGGTCGGCGTGCTGATCTTCGCGGGCCTCACCGCCTACGACACGCAGCGGACCAAGAGCCTGTACTTCCAGGTCGCGGGCACGAACATGGTCGGCAAGGCGGTGATCATGTCGGCGCTGTCGCTGTATCTCGACTTCATCAACATGTTCCTGTTCGTGCTGCGGCTGTTCGGATCGCAGCGCAACTAAGACCGGTTGCGAGACGTTCGTTTGGGGAGCCCGGTGGCACATGCCGCCGGGCTCTTTCTTTTGCCTAGGAAGAGGATGGCTGCATGCGGCTCGCTATCGCCGTGGACCTCGAATACGCCATTCTCGGGCCGCCGAGCGACGTGCTGTTGCAGATCGAGGCGGCGGCGATGGCGGACCAGCGCATCGTCGCGGAGGCGCTGACCGTCTGGAGCGACACGCCGATCGTCGCCGTGCGCGGCGAGGACGGAATCGGCCAACGTTGCTGGATCCGCGCCGACGGCTGGCTGAAGGCGGCCTACCGCGCGACGATCGATGTCGAGCGGCCGGCAGTGCATCTCGAGGGCCTCGGCGCGACACCGGTCCGCGCCCTCGACGGCGCGCTGGTGCCGTATCTGCTCCCCAGCCGCTACTGCCAGTCCGACCGGCTCGAGGGGTTCGTGCGGCGGCGCTTCTCCGGGCTGGAGGGCGGCGCCCTCGCGGCGGCGCTGGCCGATTGGGTGAACGGCCACCTCGAGTATCGCGCCAACGCGAGCGCAGGCGACACGACCGCGATCGACACCTTCGCGAGCCGCTCGGGCGTGTGCCGCGACTATGCCCATCTGCTCGTGGCGTTGGCGCGCGCGGGCGAGATCCCGGCGCGGTGCGTTGCCGCCTATGCGCCGGGCGTCGATCCGCCCGACTTCCACGCGGTCGCCGAACTGTGGCTGGACGGCGCGTGGCGACTGGTCGACGCGACGGGGATGGCGAGCGCGGAGTCGATCGCGCGCGTCTGCGTCGGCCGGGACGCGACCGACATTGCCTTCATGACCATCTTCGGCAGCGCGCAATTCGTGCGTCAGGATGTCCGCGTCACCCGCGCCTGACGCAGGAACGGAAACGATCCGGCAATCGTTCTCCCTCTGCCATTTACAGGAGGGTGTCATCATGACCGGTATCGACGAAAAGGCGCTGGACAGCCTGTCGGTCGCGCCGAACGCCGGCAATCAGGAGCGCGATCCGCGCCAGGACGCCGGCCAGGACAAGTCGATCAACAAGCGCCTTGAAAAGAACCCGGAGAGCGCCGATGCGCGCCTCGACGCGGGACTCGACGAATCGATGGACGCGAGCGACCCGCCCTCGTCGACGCAGCCGGTGCACAACCATGGCCCGGCGCCGTCGTCGGGCTATGACGAAGAGGCGGAACGCGCCCGCCAGGGTTGATCGGACGAACACAGCGCAGGCGGCGGTCCCGGCGACGGGGCCGCCGTCGTCATGTCCGGCCCGCGAAAGATTGTTGCCTGAAAGCGCCGCTCCTGTGCTTTGCGACGAAGCGCACTCGGCTCGTCGCAATCGATGTTGCGGCGCAACAGATTTCGTGATGCTTTTGTGACGTTGCCGCGAGCGTGCCGTTAAGCTGGCTGTTAACCATCTTGGCGCATGATCGTGAGCGCAATCACTGGCGGGGCGGGGTAACGATCATGGGTGCCAAGATGAGACCGGCCGAAGGCGCGATGACGCTGGCCGAAATGAAGGAATTCGCGAGCTTTCCGGCGGCGACGCAGCGCTACATCCGGCGCAGCCTCGACATCGGTCTCGACCGCGACGATGCGATGGCGCGCTGGTCGCGCGACGTGATCGAGGCGGCGAGCATCCGCGCGCAGGCGCGGCTCTATCGCTCGCTTCCCGAACTGCGCCAGCTCGTGCCTGACGATGCCGATCTCGGCGCGGTCGAGCCGTTCCTCGCACCGCTGGTGACGCTGGCGGGGTTCGACCTGGGGCAGGGGCGGCTCACCAGCTTTTCGGCCTTCCGTTTCCTCTACGAGCGGCTGATCGGCGCGTCGGCGCGGCCGTGGCTGCCGAGCGCCTTCTGCGCGGCGGCGGCGCTGCCGCACCTTCACCCCGAATTGCGGCGCAAGCTGCTCCAGTCGATCAGCGAGGCGGCGGCGACCGCGTCGGGCTGGTCGAACCGGCAGCCGGCGTTCTTCCCGCACTGGGTGGAAAAGGTCGACACCGGGTCGGCGGCACTGCCGCACTGAACCGCGGCGGCTAGTGTGCGATCCAGCATAGCTGGATCGGGCCGGCACCGCTTCCACGCAAGTGGATCAGACTCTATCGGCAGGCGCGCCAGCCCATGCTGCCGCGGCTCGCCTGGTCGAGGTGCAGGTGATCGCGATGCGCGGCGTTATAGTCGGGCGATAGCGTCGTCGCGAACAGCCGGCAGGCCCCGTCGCGCACCCGGCGCAGAAACGCCGCCTTGCTGCCGTCGCCGCGCCAGTCGCCCGCCACCGTGATCCGCGTGCCGTCGGCGAGGCGGAAGCCGGCGATATCCACCGCATCGGCGGTGGCATGCTCGCTCCACGTGCCGGCGTCGCGGCCATAGATGCGGCGGCAGGCATAGCTGCCGAAATGGTCGATGCCGACGACCGGGCTGCCGAACGTCGCGAGCGCGGCGGGCTGCACGACGTCCCATTCCCACAT
>JBKBTU010000077.1:0-10712 GCA_046290715.1 Sphingomonas sp.
GAGCGCGCGGACGCGCTGATGGCGGAGCTGCGCGGCAAGCTCGGATCGCTCGGCGGTACGCAGGTCGCCGCCCTCACCATCGCGAACGCCGACGATTTCGCCTATACCGATCCCACCGACGGATCGGTCAGCCGTAATCAGGGCGTGCGCATCCTGTTCGAAGGCGGCAGCCGCGTCGTCTTCCGCCTCTCCGGCACGGGCACCAGCGGCGCGACGCTGCGCGTCTACCTCGAACGCTATGAGCCCGCGGGCGGCGACCTCGACCGCGACACCGGCGAGATGCTGGCCGACATCGTCGCCGCCGCCGATGCGATCGCCGGCATCGTCCGGCATACGGAGCGGAGCGCGCCGGACGTCATCACGTGAGCGAAGCCCTCCGGCCGGGCGCGTATTCGGAGGGCGGCGCGACGCGCTTCGCCGTGCAGGCCGCGACGCCCGTGACGCTCTGCCTGTTCGACGCCGAAGGCCGCGAACGGCGCATTGCGATGACCGCGCAAGACGGGCTGTGGACAGCCGGGGTAGCCGGTGCGGGGATCGGCCAGCTGTACGGCTACCGTACCGCCGCGGACCCGGCGAAGCTGCTCGTCGATCCCTACGCGACCGCGCTCGACCGGCCGTTTCGCTACGATCCGCGTCTCGGACTCCCCGGCGTCGAGACCGGCACGCTGGTACCGCGGGCGATCGTCGAGGCACCGCTGGGCGAAGCGCCCCCGCCACCCCTGTTCCAGCCGGGCGGCCTGATCTACGAGGTCAATGTCCGCGGCTTCACCATGCTGCACCCCGACGTGCCGGAAGCGCAGCGCGGCACGATCGCCGCCCTCGCCCATCCCGCGATCGTCGCGCACCTCCAGGCGCTGGGGGTGAGCGCGATCGAGTTGATGCCGATCGTCGCCTGGATCGACGAACGCCACCTGCCGCCACTCGGACTGACCAACGCCTGGGGCTACAACCCCGTCGTGCCGATGGCGCTCGACCCGCGGCTCGCGCCGGGCGGTATCGCCGAGCTGCGGCACACGGTCGCAGCCCTCCGACAGGCGGGCATCGGCGTGATCCTCGACCTCGTCTTCAACCACACCGGCGAAAGCGATCGCGACGGCCCGACGCTGTCGCTGCGCGGCCTCGACGAGCGGCTCTATTACTCGCACGGCGCCGACGGCAGCCTCATCAACGACACCGGTACCGGCAACACGCTCGACGCCAGCCGGCCGGAGGTGCGCGCGCTGATCCTCGCCAGCCTGCGCCATTTCGCCCGCGCCGGGGTCGACGGCTTCCGCTTCGATCTCGCGACGGTGATGGCGCGCGGCCCGGGGTTCGATCCTCGCGCGCCGATCTTCGCGGAGATCGCCGCCGATCCACTGCTCGCCGACCGCGTGATGATCGCCGAGCCGTGGGACATCGGCCCCGGCGGCTACCAGCTCGGCGCGTTTCCCAAGCGTTGGCTGGAGTGGAACGACCGCTATCGCGACGACGTCCGCCGCTTCTGGCGCGGCGACGGCGCGGCCGGCGCATTGGCGACGCGGGTCGCCGGATCGGACGACGTCTTCGGCGGCGGCGATAGCCGCACCGTCAACTTCCTTGCCGCGCACGACGGCTTCACCCTCGCCGATACGGTCTCCTATGCCGAGCGGCACAACCATGCCAATGGCGAGGACAATCGCGACGGCCATGGTGACAACCACAGCTGGAACAACGGCGTCGAAGGACCGAGCGACGACCCCGCCGTGCTCGCCCGCCGCCGCGCCGACATCCGCGCGCTGCTCGCCACGCTGTTCGCCTCGCGCGGCACGATCATGCTGACAGCAGGCGACGAATTCGGCCGCAGCCAGCGCGGCAACAACAATGCCTATGCGCAGGACAATGCCATCGGCTGGGTCGATTGGGAGGCGCGCGACCGGGACCTCGAAGCCTTCGCGGTCGCCCTCTCCGCCTTCCGTCGGGCTTGCGGCCTCGGCAGCGTCGCGCCTTATGCGGCAGCGGATTGGCGCCGCCTGGACGGCGAGCCGATGTGCGCGGGCGACTGGGCCGATGCATCGGGCTTCGAACTGCGCTTGCCGCGGGGAAAAGCGCGAGTCACATTGCGCTTCGATCGACAGGCGCGGCGGGTAACGCTGACGCATGCCACGCCGTTGGAGAGCCGCCCATGATCCGCCCCTTGCTGCTCGCGCTTGCCGGCCTGCTCGTCGCGGCGGGCCCGCTGTCGCCGGCGCAGCGGTTCGGCGCGCTGTTCCGCGACGTCCAGATGCGGCAGCTGTTCCCCGACTCCAAGACCTTCGCCGACGCCGAGCCGCGACGGAGCGACGCCGCGATCCTCGCCGCCTACCGGCGATGCGACTGCCGCAGCGACACGGCGCTGAAGGCGTTCGTGCTCGCCAACTTCACCCTCCCGGTCACGCCCGCCGCGCCGCCGCCGTCGCGCAAGCTCGGGCTCGCCGATCATATCGACGCGCTGTGGCCGCAGCTCACCCGCACGCTGCCGCGCGTCCCCGAAGGCTCTTCCGCCCTGCCCCTCCCGAAGCGCTTCGTCGTACCCGGCGGTCGGTTCCGGGAGATGTATTATTGGGACAGCTGGTTCACCATGCTCGGGCTGCAAGCCTCCGGCCGGCAGGATCTGGTCGAGGACATGATCGCCGATTTCGGCAGCCTGCTCGACCGCTACGGCCGCATCCCCAACGGTACGCGCAGCTATTATCTCAGCCGGTCGCAGCCGCCGTTCTTCTACCTGATCGCCGGCCTGTCGCGCGATCCGCGAACGCTGGCGGAGCGGACGCGCTGGATGCGGGCGGAGCACGATTTCTGGATGGCGGGGGCCGCCGATCTGGCCCCCGGTGCGGAGCATGCGCGCGTCGTTCGGCTCGCCGATGGCACCTTGCTCAACCGCTATTGGGACGACCGCGACGACCCGCGCGACGAGAGCTATCGCGAGGATGCCCGGCTGGTCGAGGCGACGCCGAAGCGCGATGCCTCCGCGATGTATCGCGATCTGCGCGCCGGTGCCGAGAGCGGCTGGGATTTCAGTTCGCGCTGGCTCGGCGACGGGCGGACGCTGGCCAGCATCCGCACGACGCGGATCGTACCGGTCGATCTCAACAGCCTGCTCTACGGCCTCGAACGCAGCATCGCGGCCAATTGCCGGACACTCCGCGACGCCGCGTGCGCATCCCGATACACGACAGCCGCCGACGCGCGTGCGCGGGGCATCGCCGCGCATCTGTGGAATGACGGCGGGTTCTACGGTGATTACGACCTCGACACGCACGACGTCCGCGCCAATCGCACCGCCGCCATGGCGTTCCCGCTGTTCGTCGGCCTGGCGACCGAGGCGCGCGCGCATGCGACCGCGCAGGCGCTCGCCCCGCTCGTCGGCGAAGGCGGTCTGGGCACCACCGCCGTCCGCACCGGCCAGCAGTGGGACGATCCCAACGGCTGGGCTCCGCTGCAATGGGTCGCGATCGAGGGCCTGCGCCGCTACCGGGAGCATGCGCTGGCGGAGCGGATCGCCAAGGCGTGGCTCGCGACCGTCGCACGCGAATATGCCGCGAGCGGCAAGTTGCTCGAAAAATACAACGTCATTGAACGATTGCCCGGTGGCGGCGGCGAATATCCGCTCCAGGACGGCTTCGGTTGGACGAACGGCGTCACGCGGGCCTTGATCGCGCGGGGCGAGGCGCAGCATAACCTTCGTCATGGAGCCGCCAAAGCCCAGTGAGCGCCCCGGTGCGCGGTCGACCGACCTTCGGCCGCGCGACTGGCTGGAGGCTGGGCAATCGCTGCTGCGGCGGGGCGGCCTGCGCGCGCTGAAGCTGCGCCCGCTCGCCGCCGAACTGCATGTGTCGACCGGCAGCTTCTACCACCATTTCGTCGATTTCGACGATTATCAGACGCAGCTCAGCGGCTATTTCGCCGGAGCGCAGATCGCCGAGTTGATCGACGCGATCACCCGCGCCGAGGCCGATCCGATCGGCCGCATCCGCCTGCTCGCGGAATTGGTGCGCCGCCGCGGCCTGTCGCGGCTGTCGATCGCGATGCGAGCCTGGGCGGAAAGCGACGCGCATGCCCGGGCTGCAGTCGAGCGCCACGACGCGCAGGTCATGCGCTTCCTGTCCGCCTGCCTGCAGGCAACCGGCTTCGAGCGCCACGACGCGTTGGTGCGCAGCTACGCGCTCATGACCCTGGGGCTGAGCAAAGTGCATGCCCCCGAACTCGATCGCGCCTCCCTGATGGAGGCGATGATCGCGCTTCTCTGTCACCCGCCGGAACATACGACGGCCGCCACGGCCGCGAAGGAGAGAGCATGCCACAGGAGAGCTACGACTATATCGTCATAGGCGGCGGATCGGCCGGCTGCGCGCTGGCCGCACGCCTGTCGGAAGACGGGCAGGCGAGCGTGCTGCTGCTCGAGGCGGGCGGGCGCAATCGCGAACTGCTCGTCCGCATGCCGGCCGGAGTCGGCGAACTCATCAAGTCCAAGAGCAAGCACAATTGGGGTTTCTGGACTGCACCCGAACCGCATCTCGACGGCCGGCGCCTGTGGTGGCCGCGAGGGCGCGGACTGGGCGGCAGTTCCGCGATCAACGGCATGATCTATTCGCGCGGCCACCCACGCGACTATGACCGCTGGCGGCAGTCGGGCCTGCCCGGCTGGGGCTGGGACGACGTCCTCCCTTATTTCCGAAAGCTCGAAGGGCATCACCGCGGCGGCGCGCTGCACGGCACCGACGGGCCGCTGCGCGTCTCGGCGGGCGAGAGCGACAGCCCGTTCAACGCCGCCTTCATCGCCGCCGGGCAGCAGGCGGGTTATCCCGTCACCGACGACTTCAACGGTGCCGAACCGGCGGGGTTCGGCCCCTATGACCTGACGATCGCGGGCGGGCGGCGCTGGACCGCGGCGGAGGCCTATCTGGTCCCCGCCCTGGCCCGCTCGAACCTCACCGTCGTCACCGGCGCACGGACGACGCGCATCCGTCTTGCAGGCGGAAGAGCGGTCGGCGTCGACTACACCGTCGGCCGCAGCGCGCGCACGGTCGACGCCCGCCAGGAGGTGCTGCTGACCGCGGGCGCGGTGCAATCGCCCCAGCTTCTCCAGCTTTCCGGCATCGGCGACCCCGAGCGGCTGCGCGCGGCGGGCGTGGCGCCGCTTCACGATCTGCCGGGGGTCGGCGCCAATCTCCAGGACCACCTCGACGTCATCATGAATTGGCGCAGCCGGGGTCTGCGAACCGTGTTCAGCGAGGTGAAGGGCCTGCGCCAACTGACCGTGGGACTGCGCTACGCGCTCACCGGCCAGGGCGTCGGCCGACAGAATTTTCTCGAAGCCGGCGCCTTCATCCCGTCACGGGAAGGCCTGGACCATCCCGACATCCAGATCCATGCGGTGCTCGCGATCATGCGCGATCACGGGAAGGTGAAGGCGACGGAGGACGGCTTCTCGCTACACCTGTGCCAGTTGCGCCCGGAAAGCCGCGGCCGCATCGGCCTGCAATCGTCCGACCCCACCGCCGATCCGCTGATCGAAGCGGGCTATCTCGCCACCGCCGAGGACCGGCGGGTGCTGCGCGAGGCGGTGAAGATCGGGCGTGAGGTCGCCGCGCAGGCGGCGCTCGATCCCTATCGCGATGCCGAACTGGCGCCGGGGCCGGCGGTGCAGTCGGACGCGGAGATCGACGCCTGGGTGCGCGCGACCGCCGAGACTATCTACCATCCGGTCGGCACCTGCCGGATGGGCGCGCCGGACGATGCTCTGGCGGTGGTCGATCCGTCGCTGCGGGTGCGCGGCATCGCGGGGCTGCGGGTGGTCGACGCGTCGGTGATGCCGAGCCTCGTCAGCGGCAACACCAACGCGCCGACGATCATGATCGCGGAAAAGGCCGCGGACCTGATCCGCGGAGGGGCCTTGCGCGTGGCGGCGTGACGGCGACCGCCGTCACGGCACGGAGGCCTCCGCATCGCGCTGCGCGCGACGTTCGGCCGCCCATTGGCGGTTGGTCATCAGCGCGCAGCCGCTCTGACCGCCGGTGCCGACCGGCGAGCAGGTGTCGGGCAACCCGCCCGCCACACGGCTGACCTGCTCCTGCGTCGCGACACGGTTGCCCCACGCCTGGTTCTGCGCTGGAATCGGGCCGCTGTCACGGAACTGCTTGGGGATGCGATAGGGCTGGTCCAGCGTCGAGCAGACGACGATTTCCTCGTTCGTGCTCTGCGGACATGTCTGGCCGACGCCCAGCGTCACGCTGCGCACGCGCTGCGGCGGCGTTCCCGAAGCGGCGGTGTCCGCCGCCGGCGCATTACCCCCGGTCTGCGCGCTCGCGACCGCGGGGCACACGATGAGGGCGGCAAAAAGCAACGGGCGGATCATCACGGGGCATCTCCTTCGCCGAACCAACGTGCAGGCGACGCAGTTTCTCCCGGCGCGCGACACGGCCTGCTATTTAGAAGGCGGACATTGCCGTAGCATTGCCGGCGCGCAACAGGCGTTGCGCCGGCGGGACCATCGGCTATGGGACGGCGATGATCCTCGTCGTCGACAATTACGACAGCTTCACCTGGAACCTCGTCCACTACCTGATGGAGCTGGGCAGCGAGGTGGAGGTCGTGCGCAACGATGCCATCTCGGCGGGACAGGCCCTGTCGTCGGGCGCGGAGGCGTTCCTGATTTCCCCCGGCCCCTGCACGCCGACCGAGGCCGGGGTCAGCCTCGATCTCGTCGCCGCGGCCGCGGATGCCGGGCGGCCGCTGCTCGGCGTGTGCCTCGGTCACCAGGCGATCGGGCAACATTTCGGCGGACGGGTACAGCGCGGCGGGCTGATGCACGGCAAGACCTCGGCGGTGACGCACGACGGTACCGGCCTGTTCGAAGGCCTGCCCTCGCCGTTCACCGCGGCGCGCTACCACAGCCTGATCGTCGACAACGTCGCACCGCCGCTGGTCGTCAACGCACGCGCCGACGATGGCCACGTCATGGGCTTCCGCCACGCGCACCTGCCGATCCACGGCGTCCAGTTCCATCCCGAAAGCATCGCCACCGAGCATGGCCACGCGATGCTCGCGAACTTCCTGCGGATCGCGGGGCTGCCGGTCAGCGAACGGGCATGACCACGCTGGCCCTTCTTCCCGACCCGTCTACGCCGCTGTCGCGCGAAAGCGCCGCACTGGCGTTCGCCGACATCCTCGATGGGCGCGCCTCCGAAGCGGCGATCGCCGAATTCCTGATCGCGCTGTCGGATCGTGGCGAAACCAGCATCGAAATCGCCGAGGCCGCCCGCGCGCTGCGCGCCCGGCTCGTGCCGGTTCCAGCGCCGCCGGGCGCGATCGACGTCTGCGGGACGGGCGGCGACGGCCATCACACGCTCAACGTCTCGACCGCGGTCGCGCTCGTCGTCGCCGCCTGCGGTGTTCCGGTCGCCAAGCACGGCAACCGCGCCGCCTCGTCCAAGGCGGGCGCGGCGGACACGCTGGAGGCGATCGGCCTCGACATGCAGATCGCCGGCGCGACCGCGGAAGGCAGCCTCGCCGACCTCGGCATCGCCTTCCTCTTCGCGGCGAACCACCACCCCGCGATGGCGCGGATCACCCCGATCCGCCGCCGCATCGGCAAGCGGACGATCTTCAACCTGATGGGGCCGCTCGCCAACCCGGCGCACGTCACCCACCAGCTGATCGGCATCGCCCGCCCCGACTATGCCGGCCTCTATGCCGAGGCGCTCGAGCAACTCGGGACGGTCCGCGCCGCGGTGATCTCGGGCGAAGAGGGGCTGGACGAACTCTCCACCGCCGGCCCCAGCCTCGCCGTCAGCATCGGCGGCGCCGGCCTTCCCGAGCGCATCATGCCGGAGGATGCGGGGCTCGCCCGCCATCCGCTTGCGGCGATCCGCGGCGGCGATCCCGCCTATAACGCCGCGGCGTTGCGGCGTCTGCTCGACGGCGAGCGCGGCGCATATCGCGATGCGGTGCTGCTCAACGCCGCCGCTGCGCTGGTCGTCGCGAACCACAGCCCTTCCCTTCTTGCCGGCGCCAAGGCCGCTGCGGTCGCGATCGACGACGGCGGCGCCGGCGCCCTGCTCGACCGCTGGATCGCCTACCGATGACCATCCTTTCCCGTATCATCGAAACCAAGCGCGCCGAGGTCGCCGCGCGCAAGGCGACGACGAGCCTCGCCGATCTCGATGCACGCATCGCGGCGGTCACCCGCCCGCGCGGCTTCCGCGCCGCGCTCGACGCCAAGCCCGGTCACGCGCTGATCGCCGAGATCAAGAAGGCGAGCCCGTCCAAGGGCGTCATCCGCGCCGACTTCGACCCGCCCGCACACGCCCGTGCCTATCAGGCGGGCGGCGCCGCCTGCCTGTCGGTGCTGACCGACGAGCAATGGTTCCAGGGATCCGACGACTATCTGATCGCCGCGCGCGCCGCGTGCGACCTGCCGGTGATCCGCAAGGACTTCATGGTCGACCCCTGGCAGGCGACCGAAAGCCGCTCGATCGGCGCCGACGCGATCCTCATCATCGTCGCCGCGCTGGAAGACGAGCAGATGGCGGAGATCGAGGCATCCGCCCTCGAATGCGGCATGGACGTGCTCGTCGAGGTGCACGACGCACGCGAATTCGATCGCGCCCTCAAGTTGCGCTCGCGCCTGATCGGCGTCAACAACCGCGACCTGCGCGATTTCACGGTCGATTTCGCCCGCACCTACGAACTCGTCGCCAAGGCGCCCGCGGGTTGCACCTTCGTGGCGGAGAGCGGCCTCGAGACTCGTGCTGATCTCGATGCGATGGCCGACCATGGCGTGCATTGCTTCCTCGTCGGCGAAGCGCTGATGCGGCAGGCCGACGTCGAGGCGGCGACGCGCGCGCTGGTCGGATGAGCGGCCTCACCCATCTGGATGCCGACGGTGCGGCGCATATGGTCGACGTCGGCGGCAAGGCGGTGACCAGCCGTCGCGCCGTCGCCACCGGCGCGATCAGCATCGCCCCCGATGCCCTGGCGGCGATCCGGCACGGCGCGGCGAAGAAGGGCGACGTTCTCGCGGTCGCACGCGTCGCCGGCATCATGGCGGCGAAACGGACCGCCGACCTCATTCCCCTCTGCCACCCCCTGCCCCTCACCCGCGTCACGCTCGACCTGACGCTGGACGACCATGGCATCACCGCGACTGCGCTGGCCGCGACCGACGGCAAGACCGGGGTCGAGATGGAGGCGCTGACCGCCGTCTCGGTCGCCTTGCTGACGATCTACGATATGGCGAAGGCGATGGACCGGGGCATGACGATCACCGGCATCCGGCTGCTCGAAAAAGCCGGTGGCAAGTCCGGCGACTGGCGCGCGTGACGCCATGACGCTGCTGCCGATCGCCGACGCGCAAGCCAGGCTGTTCGCGCTGGCGACGCCGGTCGCCGCGCGCGAGGTGCCGCTGACGGCGGCGGCGGGCTGCTGGGCGGCGGCGGACGTCCATGCCCGCCGCACGCAGCCCGCATCCGACCTGTCGGCAATGGACGGCTATGCGATCCGCTTCGGCGACCTGCCCGGACCTTGGACGCTCATCGGTGAGAGCGCCGCGGGGCGCCCGTTCGCCGGCGCGATCCAGGCCGGCGAGACGGTTCGCATCTTCACCGGCGCCGCGATGCCTGCCGGCGCCGACACGGTGATGATCCAGGAAGAGGTGGACGCCGATGGCCGCCTCGTCCGGCTGACCGGCGAAGGCCCCCGTGCGCGCGGCCGCAACACCCGCGCCCGCGGGCTCGACTTCGCGGCCGGAGACCGCCTGATCGCGAGCGGCGAGCGGCTGACGCCGGCGCGGATCGCGGTGGCCGCGACGGGTGGCGTCGCGACGCTCCGCGTGCGTCGGCCCGTCCGTGTCGCGCTTTGCGCGACCGGTGACGAACTCGTCGCCCCGGGCGCCAGCGGCGATGCCGACGCGCTGCCCGAATCGAACCGCGCAATGCTGGCGGCGATGCTCGCCGACCTGCCGGTCGAGGTGATCGATCTCGGCATCCTTCCCGACGACCTCGCGACGTTGCGCGACGCCTTCGCCGCCGTCGACGCGGACCTGCTCGTCACCACCGGCGGCGCGTCGGTCGGCGATCACGACCTCGTCCGCCCGGCGCTCGAGGCCGCCGGTGGCAGCATCGATTTCTGGCGCATTGCGCTGCGCCCGGGCAAGCCGATGATGGCGGGCCGACTCGGAGCCATGACGGTGCTCGGCCTGCCCGGCAATCCGGTCTCCGCCTTCGTCACCGCGACGCTGTTCGTGAAGCCGCTGATCGCGCATCTCGCCGGCGCAGCCGATCCGCTCCCCCGCACGACCCTGGCGATCCTGGGCGAGGACCTGCCCGCCAACGGCCCGCGCACCGACTATCTGCGTGCCGAAGTGCGCGACGGACGGGCCTATGCCTCAACGATCCAGGACAGCTCGATGCTGCTGACGTTGGCGCGTTCGCAGGTGCTCATCGTCCGCCCGGCCGGCGCGCCACCCGCCGGCGCCGGCGACTCGGCGGAAATCCTCGTCATCGCTTGACGGACGCATAGACGTTCCCTAGAAGTTCCGCGTCTGTTCTGACGGGAAGGACCGCCATGCTTACGCGCAAGCAGCACGAGCTCGTGTGCTTCATCAACGACCGCCTCGAGGAAACCGGCATTTCGCCGTCGTTCGAGGAGATGAAGGAGGCGCTCGACCTCAAATCCAAGTCGGGCGTGCACCGGCTGATCAGCGCGCTCGAGGAACG